>JAFAZZ010000528.1 GCA_019239375.1 Solirubrobacterales bacterium
CGGCCCGAAGCCGCCGAGCCCGCGCCCGCCGCGCCTGAGCCGACGCCTGAGCGGCCCGCGGCCACGCCTGAGCAGGCGCCCGCGGCCGCCGCGCCCGAGCCGCCGCCCCCGGCCGCACCTGAGCCGACGGCTGAGCAGCCGCCCCCAGCCGTGCGTGAGCCGACGGCTGAGCCGCCGCCCCCGGCCGTGCGTGAGCCGACGGCTGAGCAGCCGCCGGCGACCGACCGCGCGGACGAGGTCCGAATCGAAGCTCGGCAGTCTCCGACCGAGGGCGAGGAGCTGGTCGAGGACGAGGAAGAGCTCGAGGACCTCACCCCGCGGGAGAAGCCCGAGATCCCGGGCGCCGACCTGATTCCCGACATCGTCCCCGAGGGGGAGCAGTTCCTCGACGCCGAGGCCCAGGCGGCCGCCGAGGCCGAGGCCGAGGCCGAGGCGGCTGCCCGCCGGCGCGAGGAGGCCGATGAGGACGAGACAAGGCCGATCGCGGACGCCGCGATCGACCTGGCCGCCGGCGCGCGCTACACGGCGACCGGCAAGCGTAAGACGGCGGTGGCGCGGGTGATCGTCAAGCCGGGCACCGGCACCTACCTGATCAACGGCAAGACGCTCGAGACGTTCTTCCCCCGCGAGACGCTGCGCCGGGTCATCCGGCAGCCGCTCGAAACCGTCGGCTACGAGTCCCGGATGGACGTGGTCGCGCGGATGCACGGGGGCGGCGTATCCGCTCAGGCCGGCGCGCTGCGCCACGGGATCTCGCGCGCGCTCATCGTGGCCGACCCTAACCTGCGCGGCGAACTCAAGCGGCGCGGCTTCCTGACCCGCGATCCTCGCGTCAAGGAACGCAAGAAGGCCGGACTCAAGAAGGCCCGCAAGCGGCCACAGTTCTCCAAGCGCTGACCGCCCGTGGCACGCCAGCTATTCGGCACGGACGGCGTCCGGGGCCGCGCCGGCCACTTCCTCACCGCGGAGCTGGCGCTCAAGCTGGCCCGCACCGCGGTGGTCCGGGTGGAGGCCAAACGGCCCCAAGTCCTGATCATCCGCGACACGCGCGAGTCCGGGGAGATGCTCGAGTCGGCCATCGCCGCCGGCGTGAGCGCCGCCGGCGGCGACGCGCTGCTGGCCGGCGTGCTGCCCACGCCGGCCGCGCCGCTCCTGGTGCGACGGCACGGGTTGGATCTCGCCGCGGTCATCTCGGCCTCGCACAACCCCTACGAGGACAACGGCATCAAGCTATTCGCCTCGGACGGCTTCAAGCTCCACGACGACACCGAGCACGCGATCGAAGCCGAGCTCGAAAGACCTCCACCGCCGCCAGCGCACATCGGCCGCGTCAGGCCCTTCGACGGCGCGCTCGAGGACTACCTGCATCAGCTCGAGGAGCGTTTCTCGGCCCTCGACCTGCGCCGCCGGCGCATACTGCTCGATTGCGCCAACGGCGCCACCTTCCAGGCCGCTCCGGAGGTCTTTCGCCGGCTCGGCGCCACGGTCGAGGTGATGGCGGCCGAGCCGGATGGCATCAATATCAACCTACGCTGTGGCTCCACCCATCTCGACGAGGTCGTCGCGCGGACCTCAAGCGGCGAACACGACGTGGCGTTTGCCTTCGATGGCGACGGCGACCGGGTCTTGGCGGTTGACCGCGAGGGTGCCGTTGTGGATGGTGACGAGCTGATCGCGCTGGCTGCCACTCACCTGCGCCGGCGAGACCGGCTGCCGGGCGACGGGGTCGCGGTCACCGTGATGACCAACTACGGCTTTCACCGCGCGATGGACGCGGCCGGAATCGAGGTGGCGACAACCGCCGTGGGCGATCGCTACGTGCTGGACGAGCTCCGGCGGCGCGGCTGGGCACTCGGGGGTGAGCAATCGGGGCACATCATCGACCTCGGCTTCGGCCCTTCGGGCGACGGGATCGCCAGTGCGCTGCTCACACTCGAGGCGTTGGGCGACCGGGACCTGGTCGACCGCGGCGCGATGGAGAAACTTCCGCAGCGCCTGGTCAACATCCGGGCCGCCGACCGAGCGGCTCTGACCGCCGCGCTGGCTGACCCGGGCGTCGAGGAGGCCATTGCCCGCGAGCACGCCGGGCTGACCGGCCGGGGGCGCGTGCTCGTGCGCCCCTCGGGGACCGAGCCGCTGATCCGGGTCATGGTCGAGGCGCCCAGCCAGCAGGAGACCGACGAGATCTGCGACCGGCTGCGACGGGTTGTGGAGGCCGCCCTGGCCTAGTGCGTCACGCCGCGCCGACGCCGGCCAGGGAACCGTCCTGCTCGCGCGAACTACCTAACCGTGCGGACGTTGATCGGTGCCAGCGCGTCCGGCTAACATCACCGGCGGCGTATGCCGGCCGGTCAGTGGCGAGGCATCGGCGGCACGAAAGGGGGAAGTAAGGACGAATGTGTGGAATCGTCGGGTACGTAGGTCCGCGCCAGGCCCGGGCGCTTCTGCTAGCGGGGCTGGAGAAGCTCGAATACCGTGGCTACGACAGCGCCGGCATCTCGGTGCTGGAGGAGGGCCGCATCGATGCCGTGCGCGCGGTGGGCAATCTGAGCGCGCTGCGCAGCGCGATCGAGGCTAACGGACACGATCAGGCTCGCCGCGGCACGGGGGTTGCCGTAGCCGAGCGGCCTCAGCCGGGCACCGGCATCGGCCACACCCGCTGGGCCACCCACGGGCGCGTCACCGAGGAGAACGCCCACCCACATTTCGACACCACCGACCGGATCCATATCGTCGTCAACGGAATCGTCGAGAACTACGTATCGCTCAAACGGCGCCTTCAGACGGAGGGGGCCGAGTTCACCTCCGAGACCGACGCCGAGGTGATCGCGCACCTGGTCGCCCACCACGACGAGGGCGACTTGGTCGAGGCGGTGCGCCGGGCCTACGGCGAGCTGCGCGGCCATTACGCGTTCGTGGCCATGACCGCGAACCAACCCGGCCTGCTGGTGGGGGCGCGTAAGGAATGTCCGCTGATCATCGGGCGCGGCGAGGGCGAGCAGTTCATCGCCTCGGCGATCCCGGCCTTCCTGCGCTACACGCGTCAGGTTCAGTACATCGAGAACGACGAGATCGTTGTGCTTCGCCCCGACGGGGTCGAGTTCCTCACGCCCGCGGGGGAGCCGGTGCAGCGCGAGGTGCTCGAGATCGATTGGGACGCTGAGACGGCCGAGAAGCAGGGTTTCGAGACGTTCATGCTCAAGGAGATCCACGAGCAGGCGGACGCCGTGGCCGAGACCATCGGCGAACGGGCCGCGCGCGGGGTGGGGATCGATCTCGGCGATCTCGGGCCGATCGATGACGAACTGCTGCGCAAGCTGCGCCGGGTCGTGATCGTCGCCTGCGGCACCTCCTATCACGCCGGATTGATCGGCCGGTACGCGATCGAGGAGTTCTCGCGCGTGCCGGTCGAGGTCGAGATCGCCTCCGAATATCGCTACCGCAACCCGGTAGTAGGCTCGGGCGACCTCGTCATCGGGATCTCCCAATCCGGCGAGACCGCCGACACGCTGGCCGCCATGCGGACGGCGCGCGAGCGCGGTGCGCAGGTGCTTGCCGTCACGAACATCATGGGCTCGCAGGCCACACGCGACGCCGATGCCGTGCTCTACACGCGGGCCGGCCTCGAGATCGGCGTGGCGGCGACGAAGACGTTCGTGAGCCAGGTCGCGGCTATGTACCTGCTGGCGCTGCGCCTGGCCGAGGTGCGGGAAACGATGGACGCGGATCTGCTCAAGGCGACGATCAGCGAGGTCAAGCGGCTTCCGCACCGGATCACGGAATTGTTCGCGCGCGACATGGGAGGCGTCGCGCGGGTCGCCGAGGGTGTCTGCGAGGCGGAGTTCTTCTTGTATCTGGGGCGGCACGTCGGGCTGCCGGTCGCTTTGGAGGGGGCGCTGAAGCTCAAGGAGATCTCCTACATCGCGACCGACGCCTACGCGGCCGGCGAGATGAAGCACGGCCCAATCGCGCTGCTCGACCAGAGCACCCCCGTGGTCGTGGTCGCCACCGAGTCGCCGGTGCTCGAGAAGGTGATCTCGAACATCCAGGAGGTGCGCGCCCGGGGCGCCCGCGTGATCGCCGTGGCCACCGAGGGCGACGAGCAGATCGCCCAGCATGCCGACGAGGTGATCGAGGTGCCGCGGACGCAGTGGATGCTGGCGCCGCTGCTGGCCGTGATCCCGCTTCAGCTGCTGGCCTACCACATCGCCCGCGGCCGCGGCCTGAACGTCGACCAGCCACGGAACCTGGCCAAGACCGTAACGGTGGAGTGAGCGGGTGGGCGCGGCCCGCCTCCGCGTCGGCATAGACCTGCTCGAAATCGAGCGGCTCGAGCGGGCGCTCGAGCGGACCCCGCGCCTGGCCGAGCGCCTGTTCACCGAAGGCGAGCGAGCCTACGCCGCCTCTCGCGGGCGCCCGGGACAGCATCTGGCGGCGCGGTTCTGCGCCAAGGAGGCGGTCGCCAAGGCGCTCGACCTGAGCTCGTGGAACTTCCACGAGGTGGAGGTCGTGGGGAAGGGCGGCCCACCGTCGATTCGCTTGTCGGGCACGGCGGCGGCGCGCGCGGCGGAACTCGGGGTCACGGTGTCCGTGTCGCTGACCCATACCGGCCGCGACGCCGGCGCTGTGGCCATCGCCGGCTGAACTCTCGGCATTCAATAGCCTCCCCGCCGATGACGAGCCTCCCCGACTGGCTGGACCCTCTGCCCGATGCGCGCGAGCAGCGGGCGCTGGACGAGTGGACGATCTCGGAGCGGCGGATACCGGGCCTCGAGTTGATGGAGCGCGCCGGCACCGGCCTGGCCGCTGTCGTCGGAGCGCTGGCGCCGGAGGGTCGGGTGGTCGTGGTGTGCGGCAAGGGGAACAACGGCGGTGACGGGCTGGTCGCGGCGCGCGTGCTCCGCTCGCGCGGGCGCCAGGTGGACGTGCTGTTGTTGGGTTCGCCGGAGGAGCTGCGGGGTGAGGCGCGGGCGAACGTGGAGCGCCTGCCCGGGGCGCCGCCGTTGCCGTTCGCGGCGGAGGTGCTGGCCGGCGCGGGTGCGGTCATCGACGCGATCCTCGGCACCGGGTTCTCGGGGGAGCCGCGCGAACCGGCGGCAGGAGCGATCGCGGCGATCAATGCGACCCAGCCTGCGTCGGTCGTGGTCGCCTGTGACGTTCCCAGCGGGGTCGACGCGTCGACCGGGGAAGTGGCCGGGGTCGCGGTGCGCGCGCAGGGCACCGTCACGTTCCACGCGGCCAAGCCCGGACTCTGGATCGATCCCGGGAAGACCCACGCCGGTGAGGTGTCCGTACTCGACATCGGGATCCCACCCGGGGGCCCCGCGAACCCGCAGATCGGGTTGATCACGGACCGCGTCGTGGATGAGATCCCGCGCCGTGGCCGGGCCTCGACGAAGTTCGCCGCGGGCAGCGTGCTGGTGTGTGGGGGCTCGCGCGGACTCACCGGTGCGCCGTGCCTGGCCTCCGAGTCCGCCATGCGCGCCGGTGCCGGGTACGTCACGGCGTTCGTACCCGCATCACTGAACCCGATCTTCGAATCGCGGCTGCTCGAGGTGATGACGGCGCCGCTCCCCGACGCGGACGGATCGCTCGAGCCGTCCGGGGTCGAGCAGGTGCTGGGGCGTGTGGAGCGCGCTGACGCGCTCGTGCTCGGGCCGGGGCTGAGCCGCACGCCGGGCGCACTCGAGTTCGCCCGCCAGCTGGCGCACGAGGCGCGCCTGCCGCTGCTGCTCGACGCCGACGGCCTGAACGCCCACGCGGGCTCACTCGATTGGCTGGCCGAGCGCGAGGCGCCAACCGTGCTCACCCCCCACGCCGGCGAGCTGGCGCGGCTGCTCGACACCGACAGCGCCTCGGTGGCTGCCCGGCGTCTTGTCAGCGCTCGCGAGGCGTCTTCAAGGGCGCAGGCGATCGTGGTTCTCAAGGGAGACGACACCTTGGTGGCCGCGCCCGACGGGCGCCTGGCGGTCAATCGCGGAGGGGCATCGGCGCTCGCCACCGCCGGCACGGGCGACGTCCTGTCGGGGGTGATCGGAGCGTTCCTGGCCAAGCGGACGGACCCGTTCCGCGCGGCCTGCGCCGGCGTGTTGGTGCACTCCCGCGCCGGGCTGCGGGTCGCGCGGGAGATCGGGCCGGAAGGCGTGATCGCCAGCGACGTGATCGCGGCGCTCCCACAAGCCCGGGCGTCGCTGGAGTCCTGACCATGCCGTTGCGCGCGCTGGCGCGGGTCAATCTCGCGGCGATCGAGCGCAACGTTGCACGCCTACGGGGGGCGTTAACCGGTGGGGCGGGGTTATGCGCGGTGGTCAAGGCGGACGGGTACGGGCATGGCGCGGTGCCGGTGGCGCGGGCGGCACTGGCCGGCGGAGCGCGCTCACTGGCCGTGGCGACCGCGGTCGAGGCGACCGCGTTGCGGGCGGGCGGGATCGAAGCGCCGTTGCTCGTGATGGGTGCGGTGAGCGATGAGGAGCTGCCGGTGGCGGTGGACGCCCGGGCGGAGCTGGTGGCCTGGAATGATCGCTTCGTCTCGCAACTCGTGCGGGTTCTCGGCGCCGTGGACGGTCGATCCGCTCGCATCCACGTGAAGCTCGACACGGGTATGGGACGGTTGGGCACGCGGGATTTCGCGGAGGCAGCCCGGGTGGCCGAGCGGGTCGCCGCCGCCGCGCCGGCGATCGAGCTCACCGGCGCGATGACGCACTTCGCGAGTGCCGACGAGGATCCAGAGTTCACCGCGACGCAGCTGGCCAGGTTCGATCCTTTCGTTCGCTTTGTCCGGGATCGCTGGCCGCGGGTGGCGGTGCACGCCGCCAACAGCGCCGCGACGTTGCGCGCGCCGACCAGTCACTTCGATTTCGTCCGGTGTGGAATCGCCGTCTACGGTTGCGATCCGATGAACGAGGATCCTCTCTCACACGACCTCGAGCCGGCGCTCGAGCTGAACTCGTACGTGGCGGCGGTGAAGCGGGCGGCGGCTGGCGACAGCGCCGGCTACGGCCGCCGCTGGGTGGCTCGCGAGGACACCTGGACCGCCACCGTTCCGATCGGCTACGCCGACGGGATCCGCCGCGGCCTGACCAACAACTGCGAGGTGATCATCGGGTCGCGGCGCTTTCCGTTGGTGGGGGCGGTGAGCATGGACAACATCACGATCGAGGTGGGCTCCCCTGACGTCGTGCGCTGCGGCGATCGTGTGACGATCATCGGCGGCGGTGAGGACGGTTCCGAGCGCGTGACCGCCGAGGAGCTCGCGCGACGGATCGACACAATCAACTACGAGATCGTGTGCGGGATCTCGTCGCGGGTGCCGCGCGCCTACCACCGCGACGGGACGCCGGCATGACCATCTCCGACCCGATGGAGGCGCTGGTTCGGGTCGCGAACGAGCCGGCCTGGCTCGTCGGCGGCGCGGTGCGCGACCGCGCGCTGGGGCGCCCTACCGACGATTACGACGTGGCGCTCGAGGGCGACGCGCGCCGACTGGCGCGCTCGCTGGCCCGGTGCGCGGACGCCCACGTCTTCGCGTTGTCGGAGGCCTTTGGCGTGTGGCGCGTGGTCGATCGCGCTCGTCGGTGGCAGGTCGATGTGCTGCCGCTCGCGGGGCATTCGATTGAGGCCGACCTGGCCGGGCGCGACTTCACGGTCAACGCGATCGCCGAGCCACTGCGCGGCGGCCCGCACGTGGATCCGTTCGGCGGCCTCAGCGACATACGCGAGCGGAAGCTGAGGATGGTCTCCACGCGGGCGTTCGCGGATGATCCGCTGCGCACGCTGCGCTTGGCCCGGTTGGCCTGCGAGCTGGACTTCGTGGCCGACCCGAACACGGTGGCCGCGGCGGCCGCGAGTGCGCCGGCGCTGGTCCAGGTCGCGCCCGAGAGGATCTTCGCCGAGCTCAAGCGGATCCTGGCCTCGGACCGCGCGCTCCAGGGCCTCGGCCTGATGGATGCGGTGAGGGCGACCGAGGTCGTGCTGCCGGAGCTGACCGCGATGCGCGGGGTTGAGCAGAGTCCTTATCACCACCTGGATGTGTACGGGCACACGCGCTCGGTGCTCGCCGAAACGATCGCCCTGTCGCTCGATCCGGGGCGCCCGCTGCGCGAACACGGCGACGCGGTGGCGCGGTTTCTCGCCGAGCCGCTGGCCGACGAGCTGACGCGGGGACAGGCGCTTCGCTTTGGCGCCCTACTGCACGACGTGGCCAAGCCGGCCACGCGCCGCGTGACGTCCGAAGGACGAGTGACCTTCATCGGCCACGACGCGGTCGGGGCGGAGATGGCCGCCGTGATCTTGGGCCGTCTGCGGGCGAGCGAGCGTCTGCGCGAGCACGTGGCTGGGCTCACGCGCCATCACCTGCGCCTCGGCTTCCTGGTCCATGAGATGCCGCTGGGGCGGCGCACGATCTACCGCTATCTGCGCGACGCTGAGCCCGTGCAGGTGGACGTCACATTGCTGAGCGTCGCCGACCGGTTGGCCACGCGTGGCCGCGGCGCGCAGCAGGCGATCGCCCGGCATCTGGAGCTGGCGCGCCAGCTGCTCGGTGAAGCGCTCGCCTGGCGAGAGGGACGACCGCGGCCGCCGCTGCGCGGCGACGAGGTGGCGCGGGCGGTGGGCGTGCGGCCGGGCCGCGCCCTCGGTCGAATCCTTGCCGAACTCGAGGAGGCGAGCTTCGCGGGGGAGATCACCTCGCGCGAGCAGGCGATCGCGCGGGCCCGGGAGCTCGCCGGCGTGTCCGGGGTGGGCGAGCGATAGGCAGCGCGGCGGTGCGCGACCCCGACTGCGGCCCGGCGAGTCTCCGAGCGGCTCGGCGTGGCCGGCGTGAACCTGCTCAATTCGTGGCGGATCGGCCGCCTGCAGACCGTCTTCCACTTCCACGTGCACGTGATCCCACGCTGCAAGGACGATCCGCTGCGGCGGCCCTGGATCCCGGCCGAGGGCGATCCCGGCGAGATCGAGGCCGTGGCGCGCGAGCTTCGCTGACGCTTAGTGCCCCTGTGGTGGAGGCCACTCAATGGCGTCGTGGTCGCCGGAAGGAAGCTGCGCGAATCACTCCGGAAAACCACGCGCTGTCCTTCCTTTGCTACCTTCCCCGGGTTGGTCGGGGCCCTCGGGCACCGTAACCGGCGTGTCCGAAAGAAGGCAGCTAAGGGGAGTACATGGCAACGGGTACCGTCAAGTGGTTCAGCGACGACAAGGGCTTCGGCTTCATCACGCCCGATGACGGCGGGCGCGACTTGTTCGTTCATTTCACTGGCATCGTGGGGGATGGCTATCGCTCGCTGTCCGAGGGTGTGAAGGTTTCCTACGAGGAGGAGGCCGGTCCGAAGGGGCCGAAGGCCGTAAACGTGACGAAGATCTGAGCGCGGGTGCTCTCAGCCGATTCGGAGCAGAGCGCTCGGCGGGCGGCGAGGGGCCGGCGACTGCCGCTGGCCCGGGGGCATGGCGCAACTGGAGCCGGGTCCTCGTGTTGAATCTGACATGAAACGTTCTTGGTTGGCCGCCGCCGCTGTCGTCGTGCTGTGCGGTCTGCATTCCGCCTCCGCGAGTGCTGCGGTGGTGGAGCTGGGCGCGACCACAACGCCCCTTGTGGCCCCCGTCTGCCCGAAGGGGCTCGCGCCGGCGCAGTGCACGATCATCCTGACCCGGGCCACCGCGCTCGAGACGATCAGGGACACCAGCGCATACCCGGCCACGGTCAAGCAGGCCGGCCGCCTCGTCGCCTTCACGGTTGGCCTGTCCGCGCTCTCGTCGAACCCGACCACGGCGAAGAACGACGTCGCGTTCCTCGACAAGACCTACGGCGGCGACGCGCAGGTGGCAATCACCGTGCTCAAGCCCGTGGGCCCGCGGAACCACTGGACCTGGCAGATGGTCGAGCAGGGGCCGGTGGTCGACGTCCAGCCCTATCTGGGCCAAGTGGCCCAGTTCGCGCTCACCGCCTCGCTACCCGTCGCCCGGGGGGAGACGATCGCCCTGACCACGCCCACCTGGGCGCCGGTCCTCTCGATCAACCTCGCGACCACTCACTTCGCCTACCGCCAGAGCCGCAGCCGCAACTGCAACAACCCGCCGGCGGCGAGCCAGGCGCAGTTGACCGTCGGCCAGAGCGCCCGGTACGCCTGCGACTACCCTGGCACCCGGGTCGAGTACAGCGCCACCGAGATCAGCAACCCGGTGCCCACGCCGGCGCCGTCGACCACCACGCCGAGCAAGAAGAAGTAATTCGGCCGGTTGCAGACGGCGCGCTACGGGATTCCGGCGCCGCCGCTTCCCGAGCCCGACCCTGAGCCCGAGGCGGTTCCGCCCCCGCCCGAACCGGACATGCCGCCGGCAGTCGGCGCCGCCCCGCCGTTCGCCCCGGTCGGGGCGCCTGCGGAGCCCCCGCCCGAGCCACTCGTGCCGCTCGAGCCAGTCGCGCCGCTCGAGGCTCCGCCGCCTCCGGCAGCGCTCCCGGTAGCAGCGGACGATGCCCCGGACGAGCCCGAAGGGCCGCTCGACGGTGCCGCCGCCGAGGGCGAGCCGCCCGAGGAGGATGAGGTCGTGGTTCCGGTGGTCGAGGTGGTCGATGTGGTGCTGCTGACAGTGGCCGGCGAGGCCGCGATCGTCGCCGTCGGCACCGTCAGCTGCGGGGCGCCAGAGGTGTTCGTGGCGGCGGAGCCGCCTCCGCAGGCCGCCAGGCCAACGCAAACCGCCGCTGCCGCGGCGCTGCCGGCGATTCGGCCCAGCGGAGCACGACCCGGTAGGGCTCTAGCACCCATCACGGCCAACCCTCAGACGTCGAGCGGCTCCATGCGCCGTCCACAGTGCGGGCAGTCGTTGAGGTCCTTCTGGCACAGCTGGTCGCACCAGTTGCAGAAGCGGAGGTTCTCTACGGACCAGGGCAGCTCGGAGGGGGTGGGCGCGAGAGGCAGGAGCTGCGCGACGACCTCGAGTGGCTCGCCTGTCTCCCGGTCGACGTACGCCTTCCCCGGCTCGGCCTCGATCACGACCTCCCGCCCGGTGGATGGCGTCCTCATCCGGTACCTCTGACGGATCCTCATCCTCAGCCATCGTATAGGAGGACCGTGACGACCGCGGCGCGGCCGTGGCCCGCGGTGCCGTCGCCCCCGGGTGGCGCAGCGGGCCACCTCGGGCCGCCGCGCCCCCGGGGTGGCGCACCCGGTCACCTCTGGCCGCCGCGCCCGGAGCCGAGCGCTTGGATAGAGTGCCGACCGTCGAGGTATGGTCAAGTCGCTGGGACGCATCGCCACGCTGATGGCCGGGGCCCTGATCGTTGTCGCGCTGGCTGGCTGCGCGGTCAAGCACGCCAACGGCAACCTGGTCAACGGCAAGAAGCTGTTCGCTTCGAACTGCGCGTCCTGTCACACGCTCGCCCACGCGAACTCGACGGGCACGGTGGGGCCGAACCTCGACGACGCGTTTCGCCAGGACCGCGCCGACGGGGTCAAGAGCACGTCGATCGCCGGCCTTGTCTCCTACTGGATCCAGTACCCGAACACGCAGGGCCGGATGCCGGCGATGCTGCTCAAGGGCCAGGACGCGGAGGACGTGGCCTCATATGTCGGCGCGGTGGCGGCCGTAGCCGGCACCGACACCGGCGCCCTCGCGGCGGCGGTGGCCGAGAAGGTCAACCCGACGCCGGCGGTCGGCAAGCAAATCTTCACCGGGGTCGGCTCGTGCGGCTCGTGCCACACACTGTCCGCGGCGGGCACCACGGGCACTGTCGGTCCCGGTCTCAACACGCTGAAGGCGGCGTGCGCCGTGCCGGCGTCGCAGAGGATCCGCGGCACGACGCTTGAGAAGTGCATCGAGACCGCGATCACCAGGCCGTACGCCTACATACCGCCGGGCTACGCCCCCGGGATCATGCCGAGCAACTTCTCCCAGACGCTCAGCCCGAGCCAGATCCAGGCGCTCGTGGCATTCCTGTCCTCGGCCCAGAAGTAGCGCTCAGCGGTGTGCCTGGGGGGCCGGGGGCTTTAGGCGCTCCAGGAGCTCGTCGCCTCGCCCCGCCGCCACCGCGCGCGCGGCACGTCGTTCATCGAGCTCGATGCCGCGCGCCGCGGCCGTTTCAAGCAGCTGCTGGCGCTCATCGGACTCGCGGGCGACTTTGAGGAACAGCCAGCAGAACAGCCCGATCGTGAGCACGCTCTCCTCGACCATCATCAGGCCGGCGGCGGCGATCTGGTCGCCCATCGGGCTGATGTGCCAGTGGGCGTCGCCAACGCGGTAGATGGGGTAGAGCACCGTGCCTGAGAAGATCAGGACGTTGGCCAGCACCGTCCCGGCCAGCCGGACCACGACGATGTAGACGAGCCGAGCCGCGTTGCCAAACCACGACGGCTTGGGCAGCGGCCCGAGCAGCGCCATCCAGACGGCGATCCCGAAGGCGAGGAAACACGCGTGCTGGAGGCCGTGGACCCAGTCGTGGCGGAGCGCCGCCTGATAAAGCGCCGGCAGGTGCCAGACGTAGAAGCTGATCATCCACGCGGGCAGTGCCACCAGCGGATGGGCGAAGATCCGGAGCGGCGCGAGCCAGGGCACTCGGAGCAGCGGCGCCAGCAACGGTCCCGTGAAGCCGAGCACGAGCAGCAGCGCCGACAGATCGCCGATCACCAGGTGCTCGGCCATGTGCGCGGTCAGCAACTCGTCGGCCAGGGAGTCCACGGGCGCACTCAGCGCCCCGGCGAGGCTGATCAGACCGGCGGCGAAGCAGGCCTGGCGCCAGCCCGGCACGGCGCGACGCTCGTGTGAGAGCGCGCGCACGCGCGCACGGTAGGGCAACCAGCAGAGCAGCACGATCACCGAGGGAACGATCCCGTTGACGGGGCCGGCAGTGGCCAGGACCGGAGCGCTCACGTGCACGGCTTCAATGGTGGCGCAACCACGCCTGGGCCGCCAGGAAGGCCTACGTCAGCGCGCGGACGATCAGCACGATCGCGACGATCAGCGCCACCACCCCGACGAACCGCACCAGGAGGCGAAAGGCGGCGGCCTCGGAACGAAGCGGGTTGCCCACGGTGGTGCCTAGAGGACGTAGACCGTCGTGTAGACGACGATCCACATGGCGTCGACGAAGTGCCAGTAGATCCCGGGCACCTCCATGCCCTGGTGGTGCTCGGGCGAGTAGTGGCCGCGGAACGAGCGGGTCGTGACGATCGCCAGCGCGCATAGCCCGATGAACACGTGCGCGCCGTGCAGACCGGTCAGCGAATAGAACACAGTGGCTTGAGCTGAGTCGTGGGGCGCCCAGCCCAGGTGGATGTACTCGTTTACCTGGACGAACAGGAAGGTCGCGCCGAGGCAGAAGGTCGCCACCATCCCGGCCTTCAGCCCGAAGCGATTGCCGCTGCGGACCGAGACGAGCGCCCAGTGGATAGTGAGCGACGACGACAGCAGGATCGCGGTGTTGACGCCGGCCACCGCCTCCGGGACGGCGGTCCCGGGCGCCGGCCAGGGATCGTTGGTGACGATCCGGATGAAGAAATACGCGGTGAAGAACGCGCCGAAGATCATGATCTCCGACATGATGAAAAGGAGCATCCCGAGCGTCGGCGCCTCGACGCGCGAGGAGCGGTGCGCGGGCGGCGGTCCGTGATGCTCGGCGTGGGCGATCGAGGCGGCTTCCATGCTCGCTCCTAGGCCGTCGCGGCCGGTACGTCCTCGTGGACCACGTGCTCGACCGGCTTGCCGGTGGCCCGCCGGACGCGCTCGATCAAGTCCGAGCGCAGCCAGCCGGACTTGGTCGCCGCGAACGTGGAGATCACGATGTCGTCCACGCGGAAATACTGGAGGGCATTGGTGATCGCGGTGAAGGGATCGGGATCGCCGACGATCCCCGCCGCGTACAGGTCGCGGACGTGCAGGCGGTCGAGCACCAGCTTCAGGCGCGTCCGTGCCCGGTGCACCGCGGCGCCTTGGCCGCCCTCGGCCGGGACCACGATGATGAACAGCTGCCGGCGGTCGGGCTGCGAGAAGGCCTCCGCTTTGGCCTGGAGCGCCTCTAGCAGCTCGTCTCCCGATGCGGTGCGGTTGGCCACGGCGAGCGTCACGTGGAAGGGCAGCCCCTCGCTGTCGATGTCGTTGACCACGTGGGTGACCGGCAGCCCCGTGGCGTCTCGCACGCGCTCGATCAGATCCCGTCGCAGCCAACCGGAGCGCGACTCAGGATAGGTCGAGATGATGATCTCCTGGGGGGCGAACTCGCGCGCCGCGTCGAGGGTGGCTGAGAAGGGATCGGGGTCGCCGACCTCGCCAATCGCCCGGATCCCCATTCCGTGGACCACCTCGAGGGCGAGGTCGAGCCGCACCTGGGCCGCGTCGAAGACGGCGTCATTGTAGATGACCAGGCCGGCGCGCGGCCTGTTCTGCGGCACGCAGAGGATGAAGCGGGTGTCGCTGTCGGCGCGCTCCTGCACCGCGTCGAGCAGCTCCTTGCCGCCGAGCGTCTCGTTGGCCACGACCAGGATCGTCTTCGAAGCGATGTTCGGGCCGCTACCGGCGCTCACGGATGCGACTCCTGGCTGGGCGGAGTGGAGAACGTGCCGGCGGTGACCTTCTGTGCCTCGGCGGGCGACTTGAAGATCCCGTGCACGGCGCCGGGGACGCCGTACTCGTAGGGCCCGCCAACCACGGTCGGCACGGCGTCGAAGTTGAACACGGGCGGTGGCGAGGATACCTGCCACTCGAGCGTGAGCGCACGCCACGGGTTCGCCGCGGCGCGCGGTCCACCGCGCCAGCTCACCAGGATGTTGTAGAGGAAGATCAGCGTGCTGGCTCCGAGGATGAAGGCCGAGATCGAGATGAACAGGTTCCAGGCCGCGAACTTCGACGCGTATTCGGCGACGCGCCGCGGCATGCCCTGGATGCCGATCAGGTGCATCGGGCCGAAGGTCAGGTTGAAGAAGATGAACGTCAGCCAGAAGTGCAGCTTCCCGAGCCGGTCATCGAACATCCGGCCGGTCATCTTCGGGAACCAGTAGTAGACGCCGGCAAAGATCGTGAACAGCGACCCGCCGAACAGCACGTAGTGGATGTGGGCGACGATGAAGTAGGTCTGGCTGACGTGGATGTCGAACGGGATCATGGCCAGCATCACGCCGCTGATCCCGCCCAGCGTGAACATGGTCAGGAAGCCGAGCGCGAACAGCATCGGGGTGTCGAGGTGGAGCACGCCGCGCCACAGGGTGGCCAGCCAGGAGAAGATCTTGATCCCGGTGGGGATGGCGATGATCGCGGTGGTGATCATCATCGGGATGCGGATCCACGGCTGCATCCCGGAGACGAACATGTGGTGCGCCCACACGGTGAAGCCGAGTACCACGATGGCTAGCAGCGAGAAGGCCATCATCCGGTAGCCGAAGATCGGCTTGCGGGATTTGACCGCGATGATCTCGGAGATGATCCCGAACCCGGGCAGCATCATGATGTAGACGGCCGGGTGGGAGTAGAACCAGAACACGTGCTGGTACATGAGCACGTTGCCGTTGATGTTCTTGCCGACGAACGCGTCGAAGAAGTGGAAGTGAAGGCCGGCGTCGAGCAGGATGAAGAACTGCGAGGCGGCGATGAACGGAGTGGCGATGACCACCAGCAGCGACGTTGAGAAGTTCGCCCACACCAGCAGTGGCATGCGGAAGAAGCTCATCCCGGGCGCGCGCATGGTGATGATGGTCACGAGGAAGTTGAGCGCCGTGAAGATCGAGGAGAAGCCGGCGAACTGGACACCGATCGAGAAGAACAGCTGCCCCACCGGCATCGTCGTGGACAGCGGCGCGTACGCGGTCCAACCCGAGGCGAACGACCCGCCAGGAGCCAGGAAGCTCATCAGCATGATCACGCCGCCGAGCGGCAGCAGCCAGTAGGACAGGGCGTTCAATCGCGGGAAAGCCATGTCCGGCGCGCCGATCATCAGCGGCAGGACGAAGTTCGCCAGCCCCGCGAACACCGGGATCACGAACAGGAAGATGAGGACCGTGGCGTGGACCGAGAAGACGCCGTTGTACTGCTCGGGGGTCAGGAACTGCATCCCCGGCTTGGCCAGCTGGGCGCGGATAAGCATGGCCAACATGCCGCCGACGAGCAGGAAGAAGAACGAGGTGACCGTGTACTGGACCCCGATGACCTTGTGGTCGGTGTTGACGCGGAAGTAGTCGCGCCAGCTGTAGGCGCCGTGGCTGGAGTGATCCTCCGGGCGGGTCGGGCGCCCGAACGCCCAGTACAGCCA
This sequence comes from Solirubrobacterales bacterium, assembly GCA_019239375.1. GTDB lineage: Bacteria > Actinomycetota > Thermoleophilia > Solirubrobacterales > Solirubrobacteraceae > Palsa-465. Next base: position 16,226 of record JAFAZZ010000528.1, read on the forward strand.
GTAGTCGCAGGTGCCGATCCCGACCAGGAAGAAGATCGGGACGGAGAACAGCTCGACGATGGTGATCGCGTGCCCTTCGATGATCGGGTGGTCGTGCATGAGCCACCGGATCAGCACGACGATGCCGAACCCGAACGCGAATCCCAGCACCTCGAACAGGGCCGCGCGGTACCAGCCCGGGGCACGGAGCTTGGGCGGAAGCGGGATGCGTGTGGGCCGCGCTGCGGCGGGGGCCTGGTGAGCCGTCGTTGCCGTGACTGCCATCAAAAGACCTCCTTCTCAACCCATCCCGCACGCTGGAGCAGCCGCGGGCAGCCAGCCTCGCGACGAGGATCCCGATCGCGACGAGGGCCGCTGTCCATCGCCTTGAAGATACCTGCTCCGGCCGCCACGATTGCCGCTCATTTGGCTGCGCTGGCCAAGAAGTTGACGAGCGCCTGGATCTGGTCAGAAGTCAGACGCTGGCCGAAGTTGCTCGGCATGATTCCGGCGCTGTAGCCCGAGGGCAGGTAGGCGTAGGGCTTCGTGATCGCGGTCCGGATGCACTCCTGGAGCGTGGCGCCGCGGATTGACTTGGAGCCGGCGCTGGCGCAGTCCGCTCTCAGCCGGACGTCGAGGTTCGGACCGACCGTCCCGGTCGCGCTCGCGGCGGCGAGGGTATGGCAGCCGCTGCAGCCGGCGTCGCCGGTGAACACGGCCTTGCCCGCCACGGCGCCGGTGCTCGAGGAGGACGGACTCGATGGAGAGCCCGACGACGGGGCCGCGGGCGATGATCCGGTAGGTGTCGAGCCGGGGGGCGATGCCCCCGACCCACCGGGCGCGTAGCCGGGCACGGCCTGGTTGACCTCCGGCGGAGGAGCGCCGATCGGCGGCGCCGCACTGGCCGACTGCGAGCGCAGCCAGCTCTGGAAGGCGGACGCGCTGACCACGCGCGCGGTTGCGCGCATCAACGAGTGGCCCGCGCCGCACAGCTCAGTGCACTCGACGGGATAGGTTCCGAGCGCGTTGGGGGTCACCCGCAGGGTGGTGACGATCCCGGGAACCGCGTCGATCTTCTCCGAGAAGCTCGGCACGAAGAAGCTGTGGACGACGTCATAGGAGCGCAGCTTGAACACCACCGGCTGGTGGACCGGCAGGTAGAGCGCCGGCGAGAGGATTTGCTTGCCGTTCGCCTGCGGATAGCCGAACTGGAAGGCGAACTGCCGGGTGGTGACGTTCACGGTCATGGCGCCCTGCTTGTTGGCCTCGTTCGAGCGCAGGACGGTGTAGGCGTAGGTGCACAGCGACACGATCAGGATGGCGGGCACCGCCGTCCACACCACCTCGAGCCGGGTGTTGCCGTGGATTGGTGGACCGTCCATCTCCTCTTGCCCCGGACGCATCCGGAACTTCCAGACCGAAAACAGGACCACGGTCTCGACCAGCACGAAGATCGGCACCGTCGCGATGATCAGTACGTCGTAGAGCGTCCTGATGTTCCCGGCCTGGATCGATCCCTTGGCCGGGAACCACGGGATGATCAGCGCGAGCGGGATGCCGATCGCCGTGGCGATCACCCCGATTAGGACCATCTGAAGAATGGGGCGGTTACGCACGGTGGTCTTCGGTCTTCGGGCCCTCGAGCGTCACTCCGGTTCGCATCCTAAGCGTTCTGGTCGACGAAGGACGACTCGGGTGAAAGGTCGCTGGCTCCGCGCTGACGGGCCAGCGATCGAAGTGCACACGGTCGAGGAGCCGCCCGTTCACTATGATTGAGGCAATTGTTGCAAGCTAATCAGGAGGCGTGATGCAGGTACGCGAGGGGATGTCCGAGACCGTGCTGACGATCGGCCCGCGCCACACGATTCGCGATGCGGCCGCGGCCATGTACCGCCGCAACGTTGGCGCCGCCGTGGTGCTCGACCCCGAGGCGCCCGGGCCCGGAGTGATCACCGAGCGCGACATCCTCAGGGCGGTCGGCGCCGGCGAGGACCCCGACCGGGAACTCGTGTCCGAACACCTGACCTCGGACCTGACCTTCGCCTCTCCGGACTGGTCGCTCGAGCGGGCCGCCGCAGCGATGGTGAGGGGCGGCTTCCGCCACCTGGTCGTGGTCGATGGAGGCGAGCTCGCCGGCATCCTGTCAATGCGCGACATCGTGCGCTGCTGGACAGAGGATGGGGCCAGCTGTGAGGTGCCCGCCGGCGCCGCCGAGGCATAGGCGGCGGGTGGTTCGGGGGCCGGCGGTTCGGGGGGGCCGGGGGTTCGGGGGGCGGTGGTTCCGGGCGCGCCGTGGTTCAGGGGTGGTGGTTCGGGGCGTGGTGGTTCCGGCGTGGTGGTTCGGGGCGTCGTGGTTCCGGGCGTGGTGGTTCCGGGCGCGGCGGCGCGGCCTGGCTGCCGGGATCGGTTGCGCCCGCCCGACGTGCATGACGCGCCACCGAGTCCCGGTTTTCGGCGGGTTGGCGCGTCAGGCTCCTCCTGTGTGCCTGACGCGCCACCACGTCCTCGATCGCGGCGGGTTGGCGTGTCAGGCTCCCTCCTGTGTGCCTGACGCGCCACCGCGTCCTCGATCGCGGCGGGTTGGCGTGTCAGGCTCCTCCTGTGTGCATGACGCGCCACCGCAGGTGGTTGGCGGCGAGCGATGGCGCGTGGTGCACCGTCGAAGTGGATGACGCGCGCCAAGGCCCCGTCCTCCGCAAAAGGAACGGCGACATGCGGACGGTGATCGGCGTTTCAATCAGCGTGGGGACGGCGAATCGCTCCGTTCCACCGGCGCGCGCTGGAGGTGAGCGCTTTCCAGTGCCGCGACAGTGCTGCTTTCGCTAGTGCCCGTGTTGTTCTGGCAGCTGGCCGATGTCGCGCCGGGTGTCGCCTACCCATCGCCAGACGATGATCACGAGGAACACGAGCCCGATGATGCTGAGGATCAGGCTGATCGTGGTGCCGACC
>JAFAZZ010000063.1 GCA_019239375.1 Solirubrobacterales bacterium
CCGACACACGCCGGCGCACCCACCCAAGACCACCACACCACCTAGACGAAGACCCCGCGCCCCTCCCGACCGCCAACCCGACGAGCACAACCCCGGCCCAGCACGCCCAACAGTTTTGCGACAGCCTCATATCGTGCGTTTCTCGACGAGGCTCGGCGGTCGGGCGTCCAGCGCGGCCTCCGGACGCGCTCGCCGTCAGCCGCGCCACCGCCAGCCGCACCTGCCTCCGACGTGAGCACGCCCTCCGGACGCGCCCTCCGTCGGCCGCGCCACCGCCAGCCACACCTGCCCCCCGCCGGAGAGCTTTCCGTCCGGGCTCGCCGCTACGCTAAAAGGTCCCTCGCAAGATGCCCAAGTTCGAACTCGACGCCGCCTACAGTCCGACCGCCGACCAACCGGCCGCCATCGCCTCGCTGGCCGAGGGCATCGTCGCGGGCGAGCACGGGCTGACGCTCCTCGGCGCCACCGGGACGGGCAAGACGATGACGATGGCCGGCGTCATCGAGGCGGTGCAGAAGCCGTCGCTCGTGATCGCGCACAACAAGACGCTGGCCGCGCAGCTCTGCAACGAGTTCCGCACCTACTTCCCGCGGAACGCGGTCGAGTACTTCGTCTCCTATTACGACTATTACCAGCCCGAGGCTTATGTCCCGAGCAAGGATCTGTACATAGAGAAGGACTCGGCGATCAACCAGGAGATCGATCGGTTGCGCCACTCGGCCACGGCGGCGCTGTTCGCGCGGCGGGATGTGGTGATCGTGGCCAGCGTGTCGTGCATCTACGGCCTGGGCTCGCCGCAGACCTACGACGAGAACCTCCAGACGCTGCGCAAGGGCGAGATGATCGACCGCGACGGCCTGCTGCGCAAGCTGGTTTCGATCCAGTACAGCCGTAACGACACGGCGCTGACCCGCGGCACCTTCCGAGTGCGCGGCGAGACGCTCGAGATCTTCCCCGCCTACGCCGAGACCGCGTACCGGATCGTAATGTTCGGCGATGAGGTCGAGCACCTGCAGGAGTTCGATCCGCTCACCGGCGAGGTTCTCCGGGACGACATCGAGCACGTCGGGATCTGGCCTGCCTCGCACTACAACGTCCGCGAAGGGATGATCGAGGACGCGGTGGCGGAGATCGGCCGCGAGCTGAACCAGCGCTGCGCCGAGCTCGAGGCGCAGGGCAAGCTGCTCGAGTCCCACCGGCTGCGCCAGCGGACCCAGTACGACATGGAGATGCTCCGCGAGCTGGGCTTCTGCTCGGGGATCGAGAACTACTCGCGGATCCTCGATGGTCGCGCGCCTGGATCGCGGCCGTACTGCCTGCTCGACTACTTCCCCGACGACTTCGTCTGCTTCATCGACGAGTCGCATCAGACGGTGCCGCAGATCGGGGGCATGTACGAGGGCGACCGCTCGCGCAAGCAGACGCTGGTCGAGTACGGCTTCCGGCTGCCGAGCGCGCTGGACAACCGCCCGCAGACCTTCCAGGAGTTCCTCTCGATCACCCCGCAGATGGTGTTCGTCTCGGCCACCCCGGGCGAGTACGAGCGGGGAAACTCGGGCCGGACCGTCGAGCAGATCGTGCGCCCAACGGGCATCGTCGATCCGGAGGTCGAGGTGCGCGAGACGCGCAACCAGATCGACGACCTGATGAACGAGATCCGCGATCGGGTCGACCGGGACGAGCGGACGCTGGTGACCACCCTGACCAAGAAGATGGCCGAGGATCTGACCGACTACCTGCTCGAGATGGGCTTCCGGGTGCGCTACCTGCACTCAGAGATCGACACGCTCGAGCGGATCCAGATCATCCGCGAGCTAAGGCTCGGGGAATTCGACGTACTGGTGGGGGTCAATCTTCTGCGTGAGGGACTTGACCTGCCCGAGGTCTCGCTGGTGGGGATCCTCGACGCCGACAAGGAAGGCTTCCTGCGCGGCGAGACCTCTCTCATCCAGACCATCGGTCGGGCGGCGCGCAACATCGAGGGCAAGGTGCTCATGTACGCCGACAAGGAGACGGCGGCGATGCGCGCGGCGATAGAGGAGACCGACCGGCGTCGGGCGATCCAGGTCAAATACAACGAGGAGCACGGGATCACGCCGGAGACGATCGTCAAGGGGATCTCGGACATCGCCGAGTTCCTCCAGTCGGAGTCCAAGGTGCCGCGGTCGCGCCGCCGGCGTCAGCGGGTAACCGAAATGCCGCCGGCCGAGATCGAGAAGACGATCGTCGAGCTCGAAGAGGAGATGCTGGCGGCCGCCGAGGAGCTGCGCTTCGAGTACGCGGCCAAGCTGCGCGACGAGATCCGGGATCTCAAGCGCCAGCTCGATCAGGCGATCGCCGAGGGCTACGCGCCCACGCGCTGATCCGCGCCCCCCGATGGCATGGGGAGCGGCGGTGAGCCCTCACCGGCGTCCGCTACGCTGCGGGCGCTTCCCCACGTTGAGACGGAGGTAGTTCCGTGGCGCTGGACCGACAGAGCATCGAGAAGAAGGACTTTCCCATCGGTCGGCGGGGCTATGACCCGGACGCGGTGGACGCTCACCTGCGCGCTCTGGCCGACGAGATCGAAGAGCTGACGCGTTCCGCTCGCCGCAGCGAGTCCCTGGCCGCTGCCGCGAGCGAGCAGGTCCGGTCGATCGTGGAAGCTGCCGAGACGACCGCTGCCGATATCCAGCGCCAGGCGGAGGGCGAGGCGCGGGAGATCCGGGGCGACGCGAACAGCGAGGCCGAGGCCGCGCGCCGGCACGCCACGGCCGAGGCTCGCGATTACGTCGGCAAGGTCGCCCAATCGACGACCGGCATGCTCGAGCGGATCGACGGGATGGAGAACGAGCTCGCTGCGCTGATCGAGTCCGTGCGGAGCCGCTCCAACCGGCTGAACGCCGACCTCCAGCTGCTCGAGGGCAGCCTGGCCTCGGTCAAGCACGCGGTCGTCCCGGGCCTGCGCTCCGAACCCGAGCATGCGGTAACTGCCGCAGGGGCGGAGGTGGCGGCCGCGCCGGCGCCGGCGGTCGAGCAGGCTGCGGCTCCGGTGCCGGCGGTCGAGCGGGCTGTGGCGGCGACACCTGCGGTCGAGCGGGCTGTGGCGGCGGCACCGGCGGTCGAGCAGGCTGTGGCGGCGGCGGCGGCGGCGCCGGCGCCGGCGGTCGAGCGGGCTGCGCCGGCGGTGCCCATGGCAGAGCCGTTCGAGGCGTCGGCCGGAATCCTCGGATCCGCCGCTGGCGAGGTCTTGACCGAATCCCGGACTCAAGAGCGCGCTGCCGAGCCGCGCGGGCCGGGGCCGGCCGACGGCACCGAGGACGAGAGCGCGCGCCTCGTCGCGCTGAACATGGTGATGAAAAACACCCCCCGCGAGGAGATAGAGCGCTATCTGGCCGAGCACTTCCGGCTGACCGACCGCGGCGGCCTGCTCGACGACGTCTACTCGTCGTTCCAGAGCTGAGGGCGACGGATGAGTCCGGACGGGCCCTCCTGGCCCCACGGACGCCGAGCGCAGCGAGGCCCCAAAACAGACCGCGGACGGCGGGTGACCGCGGTTTCGCCGCAAACACCGACCAACGTCCATCCGAACGTCTGTTCGGTCGATTAGACTCGGTTATGTGGACCAGCTGATCGTCTCGGGTGCCCGAGAGCACAATCTGAAGGACGTGACGGTGGCGATCCCGCGGGGGTCGCTGACCGTGATCACCGGCCTCTCCGGGTCGGGGAAATCGTCGCTCGCCTTCGACACGATCTACGCCGAGGGGCAGCGCCGGTACGTCGAGTCGCTGTCGGCCTATGCGCGCCAATTCCTCGGGCAGATGGACAAGCCCGACGTGGACTCGATCGAGGGGCTGTCGCCGGCCATCTCGATCGACCAGAAGACGACCTCGCGCAACCCGCGCTCGACCGTCGGCACCGTCACCGAGATCTACGACTACCTGCGCCTGCTGTGGGCGCGCATCGGCCATCCCCACTGCCATATCTGCGGCCGACCGATCAGCGGCCAGTCCGCCGAGCAGATCATCGACCAGGTGATGGAGCTGCCCGACGGGACTCGGTTCATGGTGCTGGCGCCGATCGTGCGGGGACGCAAGGGCGAGTACGGCAAGCAGCTCGAGGAGCTGCGGGCCGAGGGCTTCACCCGCGCGAAGATCGACGGCGAGCTGCGACGGCTCGACGAGGAGATCGTGCTCGACAAGAAGTTCAAGCACGACATCGCGATCGTGGTCGACCGGCTCGTCATGAAGGCCGAACTGCGCAAGCGGCTGGCCGACTCGATCGAGACCGCGGTGGCACTGGCCGACGGCCTGGTGGAGATCGAGCTGGTCGACAGCGGCCAACTCCAGACCTACTCTGAGAAGTTCGCCTGCCCGGTCCACGGCCCGAGCCTGGTCGAGCTCGAGCCGCGGATCTTCAGCTTCAACTCGCCGCACGGCGCCTGCTTGCGCTGCACCGGCCTGGGCTCGCAGATGGAGATCGATCCCGAGCTGGTCGTCCCCGACCCGACGCTGTCGATTGGGGAAGGCGCGATCGCACCATGGGCGGCGAGCGCGTCGGACTACTACGACCAGCTGATCCAGGCCATCGCCGAGCGCTATGACGTCGATCTCGAGACGCCGTGGGAGGACCTGCCCGAAGACTCGCGTGACTTCTTCCTGTACGGGACCAACGGCGACCGGGTTCAGGTCACCTATCGCAACCGCTTCGGCCGGCGGCGCTCCTACGCCACCACGTT
>JAFAZZ010000004.1 GCA_019239375.1 Solirubrobacterales bacterium
TGGGGATCTGACGCTGGGCGATCAGCTTGCCCAGCACCTGTACCGGCGTCCCCTGGGTCCCGATCGTCTCCTCGCCCAGAGCGCGCGCGACGATCGTGTAGTGGCGGAAGCGCCAGACCCAGATGCGCTCGTCCCATTCGGTCAGGAGCTCGGCCAGCTCGTAGAGCGACTCGTGCTCGCGACCCCGCATGTAGAGCTCCGGCAGTGACAGCCGCGCCCGCTCGAGCAGTCGATCGAACGCGCGCGAGATCCGCTGAGTCACCCGCGGCACGCGCCGGAACCCAGGCGAGTCAAAGCCGCTGCCGTGGCCGAGGACGACACGGATCTGGTGATACTCCCAAGGGCTCATCTGGTTCAGCATCTCGAGCTGGGTACTCACGTACTGCAGGCACAGCACGGCGCGGCGCATGAGGCGGATGGCCGGTGCCACCTCATCGCGCTCGAGCAGAGCCGCCGCCGCGTCGACCTCGCTCGTGCCGAGCTTCAGCCACAGCTCGGAGGACTGGTGCACGGTCTGGAAGAGCAGCTCGTCGTGGTGCACGCGCTCTTCGGGCGGCTTCTGCAGGGACAGCAGCTCGTCTGTGCGCAGGTAGCGCTCGTAATCGCTGGCGCCGCGGCCCGGCAGGACCGGGGCATGCAGGTCCTCGTTAGCAGCGTCGTTCACGAGTCACCTCCGCGGAGAATCTCGGCCAGCTTGGCAGGGTCGATGTTGCCACCCGACACGATGCACACCACCTTTCCGCTCCCGGCCCGCCCGGCCAGCGCCGCCGCCGTGGCCAGGGCGCCCGCGCCCTCGGCGACTACGCGGGCGCGCGCGGCGAGCAGCCGCACCGCCGCGGCGACATCGCCGATCGGGACGGCGAACGCCCCATCGACGAGCGCACGGACGCGGGGCCACATGGCGTCGAGCACCCGCCGGCTCCCCGAGCCGTCTACAAACGAAGCCGTGTAGTCCACCTCGACCGGTTCGTCCACCGCCAGCGCGCCGGCCAGCGCCGCGCCGGTGGCCGGCTCGGCCGTGTAGATCTTCGTATCCGGCTGCATGGCGCGGATGGCGCTGGCGATACCCACGGTCAGCCCCCCGCCCCCGAATGGGATCACGATCGCGTCGGGGTCGGGCAGGTCGTCGAGGATCTCGAGGCCGATCGTGCCGTTGCCCGCCATCACGGCCTCGTCTTGGACCGGGTGCACGAACAGCCCTTCGATCCCGTTCACCCGACTGGTCACGATCGCTTGCCACCACTCGTCGTAGGGCAGCTTGACCACCTGTCCGCCGAGCCGCTCGATCGCGTCGAGCTTGGCCCGCGGCGCGTGGTCGGGCACGGCGATCGTGGCCGGCAGGCCCAGTTCACGCCCGGCCCAGGCGACGCCCTGGGCCATGTTGCCGGCGCTCGCTGTGACGAGGCCACCGCCCCGCGCCTGCGCCGGCGCGGTGCGGATCGCGTTCGTCGCACCGCGGATCTTGAACGACCCGATCGGCTGGAGCGCCTCGAGCTTCAGGTAGATCTCGGTGTCGGCCGGGACCTCCGCGCCGTGCAGCCGTACCAGGGGCGTGCGCACGGCCACGTCGGCGATCCGCGCCCGTGCGGCTTCGATGTCGCGCAGGTCGATCACCGCGATCTCCGACCCGCTCTGATCACAGAGCCACCTCCACCCCGAGGCCGAGCCGCTGGGCCGCCGCGACCGCATGCAGCGCAGCGGCCAGGTCCTCAACGGCCAGCCCCAGCGACCTGAACACGGTCAGCTCGTCCGGGCCACGCCGGCCGAGCGCCAGGCCGGCCAGCACCTCGCCGAGCGAGCCGCGCACGAGACCATCCGCGTCGATCGCGCCTTGCTCCACCGCCAGCCGATATTCGCCGGCCTCGGCACGCAGCGATTCCCGACTGTCGCAGAAGAGCGCGCTCTCCACCACGGTCTCAACGTCGAGCTCACGTGCCGACGGCACGCTGGCCCCGACCGCGTTGACGTGTGCGCCGGGCGCCAGCCAGTGGCGGCGGAGCACGGGCTCGGACGAGGTGGTCGCCGTCACCACCACATCGGCGCCCCGTACCGCTTCCTCAGCAGTCTTCGACACCGTCGCAGTGTCGCCCGCCACCGCCCGAGCGTGGGCCTCATTCGGCGCGAACACGCGGATCTCGCGAAACGGGCGCACGGCCCGCAGCGCCGTCAGATGCGCCCGGCCCTGAACCCCGGCGCCGAGAACAGCCAGCACCCGTGCGCCCTCGCGCGCCAGCACCCGTGTCGCCACCGCGCTCACCGCGGCCGTCCGCACAGCGGTGACCGCGGAGGCATCGAGAATCGCCATCGGAGCGCCGGTCGTGCCGTCGAAGAGCGTGACCGTGCCCTGATGGGAGTCCAGGCCGCGCGCCGGATTGCCGGGCATGATGCAGAGCGACTTGAGCGAGAACACCGGTTCGGGTCCACCGCGCCAAGCCGGCATCGTGGCCATGAACCCCGCGGCGCCCTCAAACCGGATGGTCGAGCGCAGCGGCATCAGCGCCTCGCCCCGAGCGTGCGCCGCCAGTATCTCAGCCATTGCCTCGGCGCAGTGCTCGGGACCGAGCGCCGCCAGCACGTCATCGTGACCGAGGATCAGCATCGCTCAACCTCCTCGCGCTCGGCAACGCTCAAGGGTCGCTCGAGGGCCTCCTGCACCGGCGCCAGGTGCTCCGGACGCGCCGGCCCGATCACGACCTGGGTCACGCGCGGGTCGGCCAACAGCCAAGCGAGTCCCAGGCCCGCCATCGAGCGCTCCTCGTGCCGGGCGAGCACGGCCAGTCGCTCCAGCCGCTCGAACGTGGGCACCGACACCAGCGCGGCGTAAGGCCCGGGGCGCTGGGTCATCCGCGAACCCGGCGGGAACGGCTCGCCACGGCGGTACTTCCCGGTCAGCCAGCCGCCGGCCAGCGGGCTGAACACCATGTAGGCCACCTGCTCACGCTCGCACAGCGGCAGCAACGCCGCGTCGTCGCGGCGTGCGAGCAGCGAGCGTTCGTTCTGGATCGCCGCGGGCGCCCCGGCGGCGAGTGCCGCCTCGAGCTGCTCGGCGCCGAAGTTGCTCACTCCATAGGCCCGGATCGAGCCGGAGCCGAGTAGCTCTTCGAACGCGCCGAGGGTCTCGGACACCGGCACGTTTGGATCGAACTCGTGGGCGAGGTAGAGATCGACGGACTCCACGCCCAGCCGTGCGAGACTCGACTCGTGCTGGCGGGCGATCCGCTCCGGCGCCAGCCCAAAATCCCCACCCGCGTCCATCGGGTTGAACGTCTTGGTCGTGATCATCGGCCGCGCGCCGCGACTGCGCATCCACGCGCCGATCATCTCCTCGCTGCGCCCGCCCCCGTACGCGTCCGCCGTGTCGAAGTGGTCGATCCCTGACTCGAACGCGGCATCCATCAGCGCGAATGCCTCGCGCTGACCCAGGCCCTGCCCGAACAGTTCGGGCGCGGAGCCGACCCCGCCGAAGTTCCCGCATCCCAGCGCCACGCGACCAACCGTCAGCTCGGAGTGCCCGAGCGGCCGTCGTTCTATTGGCAACGTGACGGTCATCGACGGCCAGCCTATCGGCGTCATGCGAAGGCTCGCTACCGTTGACGGGCCATGCCCGTCCTGGAAGCACGCGGCATCGTCCACACCCTCGGGGCCGGGCGCGCGCAGCGCCGGATCCTCGACGGGGTGGACCTCAAGGTCGAGGCCGGCGAGGTGGTCGCCGTGCTGGGCCGCTCCGGGAGCGGGAAGTCGACGCTCCTGCACCTCCTGGGCGGCCTGGACCGTCCCGACGCGGGCCGGATCATGCTCGCCGGGCAGGACCTGACCGCGCAAAAGCCGCGAGACCTGGCGAGAGCCCGTCTGCGCCATGTCGGGTTCGTGTTCCAATCCTTCCACCTGATCGAGGAGCTGAGCGGCGAGGAGAACGTGCTTCTTCCCGCGCGGCTTCCGGGCGCCGACCGGGGCGGCGAGCGCCGGGCGCGGCGGCTGATCGGCGAGCTCGGGTTGACCGAGATTGCCGACCGCCGTCCACACGAGCTCTCGGGCGGCGAGCAGCAGCGGCTGGCCATCGCGCGGGCGCTGGTCAACGACCCCGAGCTCGTGCTGGCCGACGAGCCCACCGGCAACCTCGACCAGGAGAACGGTGCCTCCGTGCTGGCCCTGCTGCGCAACCTCCGCCGCCGCGCGGTGGTGATCGTGACCCACGAGCCCGAGGCGGCGGCTATCGCCGACCGGGTGCTGCAACTTCAGGACGGGCGTCTCCTGGCCGGTGACGGGCGGCTCGCCTCGGACGGCGCCCGGCTGAGGGAGTCCGCCTGAGGGCAGCCTTCGCAGATGCCCGCCACGCCGTGGCGCTGCGGCGCCGGCGCTCGGTCCTGACCGGCCTGGGTATCGCGCTAGCCGCCGCGATGCTGGTGGCGGCGCTGGTCGTGTCGGACAGCCTCGCCTTCGGCTTCGACCGGGCGGCCCGTGCCGCAAACCTGCCGGACGTGATCGTGCGCTTCGATCTGCAGGACACGGACCGGGTCGCG
>JAFAZZ010000088.1 GCA_019239375.1 Solirubrobacterales bacterium
CCGACACACGCCGGCGCACCCACCCAAGACCACCACACCACCTAGACGAAGACCCCGCGCCCCTCCCGACCGCCAACCCGACGAGCACAACCCCGGCCCAGCACGCCCAACAGTTTTGCGACAGCCTCATATCGTGCGTTTCTCGACCAAGCTTCCGGCTCGCAAGGTAACGCCCGGTCGCGTTCGCGGCAAACGTTCACCGCTCAGTCGACAAAGGGGTCACCGCTCCGTCGCCAGCGTAGTCACGACCGCCTCGTACACGCCCGCCCCGTAGGCCTCGGAGGCAACCCGCACCCCGGGACGGCCGGCGAGATCGGAAGCCAGCCCCGGATCGCGCTCTAACCCGTTGGCCACCAGCCAGAACGTCCCCACGACCGCGACCGCATCGAGGTCCTCGCCCGAGTCGCCGATCGCGATGCAGTCGCCGCGCGCATAGCCTCGGGCCTGCATGTGGCGCGCCACCGCCCGGGTCTTTGAGGCACCGCCCGGGATCAGGTGGTAGGCGTGGATGACCGCCAACCCTGGCATCTGCTCGGCCGGCTCGTGGACCACCCCGTTGTCGACCAGGCGCAACCAGCCATAGCCGGCGCTGGTGAGGACCTCCTGGGCCTCGGCCGGCTCGACCGCGCCGCGGAACAGGTGCGAGACCTCCCGGCCCCTCGACCAGGGCGTGTGGTACTCGAGCCGGCCGGCGTAACGCTCGAGCAGCAGGGCCGGCGCGCCGGAGCGCTCGACCTGCTCGTGGATCGTGCCCTCCACGGGCGAGGGGACCAGGCCATCGGTCAGCCATTCGAGCTCGCCGTCGAGCACCAACCCGCAGCCGATCTCGAAGATGTAGGAGCGCGAACCGATCAGCCGCGAATCCTCGAACACCGACATCTGGCGGCGCCCGGAATACAGCACGACCTCGACGCCCGCGCGCGAGCATGCCTGCAACGCGCGCACACCTTCGAGGACGAACCGACCGTCGGCGCCGTGCAGCAGCGAGCCGCCTGGCCCGAGCAGGGTGCCGTCGAGATCCACGTAGGCGCAGCGCATGGCGGCGCGACCGTATCACCCGCGGGCCACCCCGCCATACTGGCCCGTGTTGGCCATTGCGGACGAAACCGAGCCCTGGACGGCCCTGCTCGAGCAGGGCCGCGACGATCAACGCCTTGTTCATGACGATTGTTATGAGGCCCGCGGACCGCGCCTGGTTCCGGTCCCGGGCGCGCTGGGTCCGGCGGTCAAACAGGCCCTCGAGCGCGCGGGCATCGACCACCTCTACACGCACCAGGCGGAGGCGTTGGACAAGGCGATCGAGGGGCCGACGATCGTCACTACCGGCACGGCGTCGGGTAAGTCGCTCTGCTTTCAGCTTCCCACGCTCGAGGTACTGACGAGCGACCGGACCGCCCGTGCCCTTTATCTCTATCCAACCAAGGCGCTGGCGCAGGACCAGGCGCGGGCACTCCAAAGCTTCGGTCTAAACAGGCAGATCCGGCCTGCCATCTACGACGGCGACACGCCGCGCGCTCAACGCGCGGCGATCCGCAAGCGCTCGAACCTGATCCTCACCAATCCCGACATGCTGCACGTCGGAATCCTGCCGCACCACCCCGCCTGGGCCGACCTGTTCTCCAACCTGGCCTTCGTTGTAATCGACGAGGCGCACGTCTACAGGGGCGTGTTCGGCTCGCACGTCGCGAACGTGCTCAGACGGCTGCGCCGGGCCGCTGCCATCCACGGCAGCGAGCCCCGTTTCCTGCTCGCCAGCGCCACCATCGCGAACCCGACGGAGCTGGCCGAGGGGCTCACGGGGTTGACCGGCTTCGCGCTCATAGACGGCGACGGTGCGCCGAGAGCTGCGCGTCGCATCGCGATGTGGAACCCGCCGCTGCTCGACGAGGCACTCGGCATCCGCGGCTCGGCGCTCTACGAGGCGGCGGAGGTGTTCTCGGACCTGGTCAGCGCCGGCGCGAAGACGATCTGCTTCATGAAGTCGCGCAAGGGCGTCGAGCTGATCCTCCGCTACGCGCGAGACCGGCTGGATGCGGACACTGCCGGAAGGATTGCGCCCTACCGCGGCGGCTACACCGCGCAACAGCGCCAGGACATCCAGCGCCGGCTGAGCGCAGGTGAGTTGCTCGGGGTGGTGGCCACGGACGCGCTGGAACTGGGCATCGATGTCGGCCGGCTCGACGCGGCGATCTGCGTCACCTTCCCCGGCACCGTCGCCAGCCTCAGGCAGATGTGGGGGCGCGCCGGACGCCGGGGCCGCGGGCTTGCCGTATACGTGGCCGGTGAAGACGCGCTTGACCAATTCTTCTGCCGCCACCCGAGCGAGTTCGTCAACCGGGCGGTGGAGGCAGCCATCCTCGACCCGCACAGCGCGGAGATCTTCGCCGAGCATCTCCTGTGCGCCGCGCATGAGGCACCGCTCACAGACGCCGACGAGCCGATCCTGGGCGCAAACTGGCGCTCGTATGCCGAGGAGCTCACCGAAGCCGGCTTCCTGCGCGAGCGCGCCACCGGCTTCGTGCCAACGCGAGCCGACGACTACCCGGCAGCCCGGACGGCGCTGCGCTCGGCGTCGGCCGACAGCTTCGCCCTGATCGACGTCAGCTCGGGCGAGGTGTTCGGAACGGTGGAGCTCACGCGGGCCTACGGGACCGTCCACGAGGGTGCCGTGTACCTGCACATGGGGCGCTCCTACCACGTGCTCGAACTCGACCCGCGGGGCCGGCGGGCGCTGCTCGAACCCTTCGAAGGCGACTACTTCACGCAAGCCAAGCGCGAAATCATGATCTACATCACCCGGATGCACTCGCAGCGCGAGACCCGCGGTGTGACGCTGTCATTCGGCGAGATCGCGTACGCGGAGACCGTGCTTGGTTACCAGCGAAAGAGCCTGCGCGAACACGAGGTGATCGACTTCCAGACCCTTGACCTGCCGACGGTGGAGTTCTCGACGCGGGCGCTTTGGTACGAGCTGGACGAGCTGATCGCCGCCGAGCCATTCCCGCCCGAGCTTCTGCCGGGCGCGCTGCACGCGCTCGAGCACGGACAGATCGCGGTACTCCCCCTAATCGCGATGTGCGATCGGTGGGACATCGGCGGGCTGTCGACGAACGCCCATCCTCAAACCGGGGGGCCGACGATCTTCATCTACGACGGCCATCCCGGCGGGGTCGGAATCACCAAGCGTGGTTATGACGAGTTCGAGCGCCTGGTAGGCGACGCGCACCGACTGATCGGCGAGTGCCCGTGCCGCTCCGGCTGCCCCTCGTGCGTGCAGTCGCCGAAGTGCGGCAACCTCAACGAGCCGCTGTCGAAGCGCGGGGCGCTGGAATTGCTGCGACGGCTTCAGGCGCCGCGCTGAATCCTTTTGGGGAGGTGAACTCGTTTAGGCGAGCGCAGCCAGGAGCCAGCTCGCGCCACCCGCAGCTAACGGTCAAGCTAGCCAGCGCGCCGGTGGGAAATTTGCGCTTGACCTCCTCGCGCCCGGGATCCGCGGCGCCGTCCGCGTCGTGGTTGGTCAACCGCAGAACGAGCATCTGGGCGACCGGGTTATGGCCGATCAGCATCACCGATGAGATGTCGACGGGCAGCCGGCGAAGACGCTCCAGCACTTCGTCGGTGTCGGCCTCGTAGAGCGTACGCTCGATCACATGCTCGCCTCCTACCGCTATGCCGTCGAGCGTCTCGCGCGTGCGCCGCGAGCTCGAGCACAGGACCAGCTCGGGTTCGATCCCACGCGCCTGCATGTACGAGGCGAGTGCCTTGAGCGCGCGCCGGCCGCGAGGAGTCAGCGGCCGTTCGTGATCGGCTAAGCCGGGATCGTCCCAGCTCGACTTAGCATGGCGGAGGACGAACAGTCGCTTGCTCGCAGTCATCCCGGTCTCAATTCTGCCGCGCCCAGCGGCGGTAGCTCATGGCCTGAGCGGCGGATACCCGCAGGTGCGCTCGTCACCCACGTTGCACCGAAAACCAACATCGCCTTAGCGTCGCGCTAGGCCGCCGCAACTCGCTAGCATCGCTCGGCCCAAGGCGAGATAGCTCAGCTGGTAGAGCACACGACTGAAAATCGTGGTGTCCCCGGTTCAAGTCCGGGTCTCGCCATTCGCCTCCGGACCAGCGGGCGCGGAGATCAGGAGGTCCATCCCGAGCCGCGGCGACAGAAAACGGGCGACCTTCTGCCCTTTCACGCTGTTGCCGTTGCGGTCGAGAAGGGGCGCGAAGGTGCCCATTCCGCCTTTGCCAGGCGAGACGGTGACAATGCCTCCGCCGATTCCGCTCTTGGCGGGAAGGCCAACGTCGTATAGCCACGCTCCCGACGTCTCGTACAGGCCGGCGGTGAGCATTACGGCGAGCGTGTGGTGGCAGACGGCCGGCTGGATCACCCGTTGCTTGGTGATCGGATTCATGCCGCCATCCGCCAGCGTCGCGCCCATAACCGCGAGATCCCTCGCGGTAACGAGCAGAGAGCACTGGCGCGTATACAAATCGACCGCGGCCGACGGGTCGCAGTAGAGCAACTTATAGCTCTCGAGCAGCCGGGCAATGCTGTGGTTGCGCGCGTTGCTCATGGACACCGAGGCGTAGATGTCCTCGTCGAGGGTCAACTGACGGCCGGCGAACGCGGATAGCCCATCCCGCACGAACGTCCACCGCGCCTCGGGTGAGTCGCCGGGCACCAGGCTGGTGGAGGCAATCGCGCCGGCGTTGACCATCGGGTTCGTGCGTCCATCGTGCGATCGCTCGACGGCCATCAGCGAGTTGAAGGGAGGACCGGTGCTGTTCACGCCGACCTTCTCCCGGACCTCATCGGGTCCGAGCAGGCTGCACACCAGCGCGAACACGAACGGCTTGGAGACGCTCATGATCGAGAACTCATACTGCGAATCGCCGACGGCGTAGATCGCCCCGTGCGTGTCCGCGACACACACGCCAAACAAATCATGCGAGACGCGGGCGAGCGGCGCATAGGTCGAGGTACGCCCCTCTTGGTTATCGCGGTAACGCTCGTACACCTCATCCACCAAGGCCCGTACGAATCCCGGATCAGGAAGCTCCCCGGTCGAGACGAATGCGTCGTCTTGGCTGCCGCTGCGAACATCGGTCATGGCGCAATGCCCTCCACCGGCGGCGCTAGAGAACGCACTGCGGGAACGTGGGCCACCACGGAGGCCAGCATGGTGCCGTACCGGGCTGGAGCACTCCTCATCCGTTTTGGATGATGCGCCCGATCCGCGCCTGACCGAGAGTCGTCGTCGTGGTCGAGCGCATGACAGGCATGCCAGCGGGCACGATCGGCTTTCGGGTCAGCGGGGACATCGCGCGCGCGGACTACGACGAGGTACTCGAACCGGCGCTCAAGCACGCGCTGGAGGCCGGGGGCGGTCTGCGGGCGCTGTACGTCGTCGAGGACCTCGCCGAGATCGAGGCCGGAGCCCTGTGGGCCGACGCGAAGGTCGGGTTCAACCTTGGCATCCGACACCACCAGGCCTGGGTCCGGTCCGCCATCGTCACCGACATCGAGTGGATGGCCCGCGCGACGAGGCTGTTCGCGTGGATGATTCCCGGCGAGGCGCGCGTGTTCCCGCTCGCCGGACTCGAGGAAGCCAAGCTCTGGGTCGCAGGCGGCTGACGGCGCGCGGCCGGCCAGCCTCAGTCTGCCCTCTCCGCCTCGAGGCTCTCCTCGTCGGCCTCGTCCTCCTCCTCGAACTCGTCGTCCTCCTCGAGCTCGTCCTCCTCGTCCTCCTCGTCCTCCTCGGCCTCGCCCTCGAACTCGTCCTCCTCGTCGGCCTCGTCCTCCTCCTCGGCCTCCCCCTCGAACTCGTCCTCCTCGTCCCCCTGGTCGTCCTCCTCGAGCTCGTCGTCCTCCTCGAGCTCGTCGTCCTCCTCCAGCTCGTCCTCCGGTTCGAACTCTTCCTCTGCCTCCGCCTCGTCCTCATGGTCGCCCGCGTCCTCCGGCTCCTCGTCATCGTCGGCGGTCTCGTCGAGCGGCTCATCGCCAAACCAATCGGCGTCCGTGATTCGTTGCTGCAGGCGCCCGAACATGTCTCGGGCCTTCGGGCCGGCGGCGATCCGGCCCGCGGTCGCCAGACCTGCGCCCAGTAGCAGCGCGCGGCCTGTGGACAGACGACGTTTCTTCTTGGGCTTGGGTGGTGGGATCGCCTCCTTCATCGCCGCCTCGAGGGCGGCTTCAACGACCCGACGCATGTCGATCGCCATGCTCTCCTCCGTATCTCAGCCGATGGCCTTACCTGCCGCGGCCCCTGCTCGCCGAGCTGCCGTTGGACGACGCTCGCGAACGCGACCGGCCGCTCGCCGAGTTGCCACGGCTCGTGCGACGGGAGGACCCGCTCCGCCCGCGCGTCTGCCCGGAGCCACTGGATCCTGACCCGCTTGACCTCGACCCGCTTGACCTCGAGCCGCTGGACTTCGAGCTGCTGGACGCTCGGCTCGACGCCGAACCGCTCGAGCTGCGCGACTTCTGGCCGCTGCTCGCTCCGTCCCCGCCGCCGTCGGAGTCGTGGTCACCGACAAGCTCGTCGATGTCGCTGTACTCGCGCGTTTTGTCATAACCCGAATCGTGCTTTTCGACGACCTTGCCGTCCTCGATCACCCCGCGCCACGCCCCGGTCTCGCGCTCGGCCATTTCGATGAACGCCCCGAATCGATGTAGGTCGCCAAGCGCAGCGCGCTTGACGTGCCGCATCCCTCGGGCCGCCTTCTCGATCATGCCACCGGGCTGCACATCGAAGCTGAGCAGGACCCGTGTCAGATTCGGTCCCAGCTCGTGGAAGGAGACCACTCCGGTGTGAATCATGCCTTCACTGACGCGCCATTTGATTCGCTCATTGGGACGCTGCGTCTCGATGTTGGCGGTGAACTCTCTGCTCATGCCCCAGATCTTCGTGGCGAAGCACACGGTGCAATCGTCCTCTTGGGTTACGCGCGTGACCCGGTGCATGAAGTTGGGCCACTCCCCGAACTGTGTCCACTGGTTATAGACGGTCTCGATCGGAAGGCCGATGTCAACGCTCTGCTGAACCGGCATCCTTCGGCCCTTGCCGACGCCGGGCACGCTGTCCTTGTCTGCGTCGCTGTCGTCACCTCCGCCGAACGGCAGCATGCTCTTTACGGCTTCCTTCATCATGCCGCCGGGGCCGCCGGCTTGTTGAACCTGGTCCTTGATCTTCTCGTTGACGCTCGAGCTCACGCGATCGCCCAAGTCCGATGTAAGTCCTCCCAGGGCGTGGCCGGGCGATTTGACTGCGTCGAGGAGGCCGTCGGGACCCAGGCCCTTCACGAGCTTCGCTGCGCCCTTGATGGCGATCGGCGCCAGCGCTGCCGCTCCAGCCCCAGCGGCCACACCTTTCATACCTGATAGCCCGCGACCGTTCGACTTGACGGCGTCGCGGACGCGGCTCGCGCCTGTGCCGCTCGCTTGAACCGCACCCGCCGCGGTGCGGATCACGTCTTGGACGTCGAGATCCATGCGCACTTCTCCCGTTATTCGATGCCGGACCTCCTCATCCTTGCGCTACCCCCCAGGAGGCACCGGAAACGGGAACGGCGCGGCCGCCTCGGGTGCCGGCGCCGCGTCGGGCGCTACCGTCGCCGCCTCGGCGCTCCCGCGTCTGGACTCGTCTTCTCCTTCTTCGCAACCTGGACCGCCAGCTTGCGAGCCGTGACCGTCGGCGTAAGGCCGGTCTGGCTGCACTTCTTGTCGAGCTTGCTGATCCGGCCAACGACCTTCACTGAGTCGCCGGCCGCCGGCGGGATGGTTCGCCGCGCACGCCTCAGGCCGGGGGCGTCGGGCTGGACCCCGGCGTCCTCGGCTCGGCCGTCGCGGCCGGTTCGGCCGTCGCGGCCGGTTCGGCCGTCGCGGCCGGTTCGGCCGTCGCGGTCGCTTGGGCCGTCGCGGTCGCTTCGGTCGAAGTCACGGGTTCGGCCGTCGCGCCCGGTTCGGGCGTCGTACTCGGTTCGGACGGCATGGTCGGGGGAGC
>JAFAZZ010000144.1 GCA_019239375.1 Solirubrobacterales bacterium
ACCAGCGCGCTGTTCTTGCCGCACGGCCAGCTGCCGGCGGTTGGATCGAAGCTGCGAAACCCGGACCTGGCGCGGACATACGCGACGATCGCCCGCCGCGGCATTCAAGCGTTCTACGGCGGGGCGATCGGGCGCGATGTGGTGCGGACGGTGCACAACCTGCCGCTCGCTCCCGGAGCCACGCTGGTACCACGCCCGGGTGCAATGACGCTCGGCGACCTGGCCGGCTACCGGGCCCTCTTCCGCGCGCCCACCCACGTCCACTACCGCGGCTACGACGTCTACTCGATGGCACCATCCTCCAGCGGCGGCACGACGGTCGGCGAGGCCCTCAACATCCTGTCGAACTTTGATCTCGCCGCTGAGAGTCGCGTGCAGGTGCTGCATCACTTCCTGGAGGCCTCGCGCCTTGCTTTCGCCGATCGCAACCGCTATGTCGGGGATCCGGCCTACGTGCAGGTGCCGCTGCTCCAGCTGCTCTCCCCCGACTTCGGGCGTCAGCGCGCGTGCCTGATCAACCCGGCGCACGCCCTGACCAGCCCGGTGGCGCCGGGCGATCCGTTCGCCGGTTCGGGAGGGTGCACGCCGCAGCAGCCGGCCGGCGCCGCGGATGCGTACCCAGAGACGGATACCAACCACCTCGTGGTCGCCGACCGGTACGGTGACGTTGCCTCGTACACCAATACGATCGAGGAGCTCGGCGGCAGCGGCATCGTCGTTCCGGGGCGGGGATTCCTGCTCAACAACGAGCTGACCGACTTCGACTTCGTTCCGCCCTCGTCGGGGCTGCCCGATCCGAATCTCCCCGCGGGCGGCAAGCGGCCGCGCTCGAGCATGTCGCCGACGATCGTCCTCAAGCACCGCCGGCCCGTGCTCGCGGTCGGCGCCGCCGGCGGCGCGACCATCATCACGACCGTCCTGCAGACGCTGATCAATCGGATCGACCTGCACATGAACCTCCCGGCGGCGGTCGCCGCGCCGCGCGCGTCCCAGCGCAACGCGGCGAGCACTCAGGCCGAGCCTGCCTTCATCGCCGAGCCGACCACGCCCGCCCTCGAGCAGCTCGGGCAGACATTCGCGGTCAGCGACACCTCTCCGCTCGATCCCACGATCACGATCGCTCCCACGATTGGGGTGGCGAGCGCGCTCGAGCTGTTCGGCCACGGGCGCATGCTGGCCGCCGCCGAGCCGGTGCGCCGTGGTGGTGGCGCCGCCGGCGTGGTCAATCCGGCACGCTGATGGTCAATCCGGCACGCTGAGGGGCCCCCGACGTGGTCATCCGGCGCGTTGACGGCGCGGTCAATCGGGCGCGTCGCCGGCCGGCGCGCGGTCGGCCTCGCGCCGCGATCCGGTGCTAGTGCATCGCGCCCGTCGAGTGCGCCGTGCCCATCGAGTGCATCGCGCCGCCCATCGAGTGCATCGCGCCCATCGCGTGCGACTCACCGGGCACGACGAGCCCGGGAACGTCCCGTGGCACGGCGACCACCGCGACGGCGAGTACGGCCAGGAGGGCGGCGGTGCCCCAGGTCACCGTGCGGCGCCAGGGCAGCGTCTTCTCGAACACGATCAGCGCCGCGACCAGTGCCATCCACGTGAGGCTCATCACGCCGAGTGCGAACAGCCCCGCCATCAGCGCCCAGCAGCAGCCGAGACACCAGCCGGCGTGCTTCGCCCCCATCTCGATCGCGCCGCGCGGACCGTCCCGCCGGTTCCCGAGCAGGAATCCCAGAGGGCTGCGGCACTTGGCCAAGCAGGCGTCCTTCAGCGGCGTGAGTTCGTAGACGGCGGCGAAGGCCAGCACGCCCCCGGCGAGCCAGCGTCCGCCCGCACCCCAGGCCAGGTCGCTCCCGAGCGCGCTTCGTCCCAGCTTGAACACCCCGTAGGCGAGCAGCCCGGCCGCGCCCCACACGAGCAGGTAGCTGCCGGCAAACAGTAGTGGGCGAGCCGGTCCGCGCCGGCGCGTCATCTGCGCATATAGAGCGACCGTCGGTGCGAGGGCGGGGAACATCATCGCCGCCATCATCACCACCCAGACCCCTAGGAACCAGCCAAGCGCGCCGAGATCGGTGCCGGGTCCGGCGTCCATCCCGGCCATGCGGTCGGCCGTCGACCACCAGGCGAGACCGGCCGCGGCGAGCAGCAGCGCTACGAGCCCCAGCCTTGCGCGAACCGCTAAAAACGCCTGGGCCAGCTCGCTTCGCTCACGTCGGCTGCCCGGCGGGGGCAGCTCGTC
>JAFAZZ010000181.1 GCA_019239375.1 Solirubrobacterales bacterium
AGCGCGTGCTCGTCGGCATCGCTCACCCGGTGCACTGAGACGTCGGCGCCGAACGGCTGGTAGCGGCATCCGGGAGGCTCGCTCTGCGCCGGGCTGACCGGCGACGCGGCTGCCTGACTCCCGGCGCTCGTCGCCCCGATCGTGCCACCGAACCGTGAGGTGCCTGCGTGTGCGAACCGCGCAGGGCAAGTGCGCGTAACGGGTGTAGGCGGCTGAGGGTCGACGCCCGTCGTGGGCCTAACTCAGGGGTGCCCACGGCGGGAAGCGGGGCCCCGGGTCACACCATGCGCCGCCGAGTCACTGATGCCAAAAGGAGTTTTCGAAATGCATTTCCTGACACTGCCCACAGAGGGCCACGTGAGCATCCGCGGCGGCCTGCCCGAGGGCCGCGACGGCGAAGCCGTAGACCGGCTCGCCGCCCTGTCCTGTCGCACTCCACCCAGCGGCGTCGTGCTGTTCGCCGAGCGCGACGGCGATCCGGTGGCGGCGATCGGAATCTTCGGCGGCACCGTCGTCGCTGATCACACCCGTTCTGACCTGCGGGTGCGCATGCGCCTACGCCTCGAGCGTCTGTTCGTCCGCGCGGTGATCGCGGTCCGAGGCATTTGAACATACCTACGAACCCGAGGAGAACGCATGTCAGGTCGCTATGCGCGTTCGCACGGCTATGGTGCGTCGACTCGATGAGGAAGCGCTGCGCCGTGCCAGCAGCACAGAGGGGCGGCTAAGAGGCGTCAGGCTGTTACTGTCGATCCTCTCGCGCGACCCCAGGCCTGCCACATGATGGGCTGGCAGGTGATCGTGTGGGGCGCCTCGAGGTGTGCGCGTAGCGCCGCTGCATAGGAGTCGAACTCATCGGCGGTCAAATCGCCCGCCTCGACGATCACCTCGCGTACGAGGCCGGCGATCGCCAGCAGGAATGTCTGGTAGTACTCGCCGGAACGGGTCACACGCGCGGTCGCGCGAACACGGACGTCATGGAGGCCGGCGTCCCGCAGCAGGCGTGCGATCCGCCGGCCGATATTGAAGTCCTTGCCGGTGCGGCGATAGCCGCTCACAATCGCCTCACGCAGGATGTCGAACCCGGGATGCGGCGGATCGCAGCTCCACGCCGCGGCATCAGGTTCCTGAACCGCGACCACCCCGCCGGGCTTCGCGATCCGCACCATCTCGGCAACGATCTGCTGCGGGTTTTGCACGTTCAGCAGCAGCGTCCGGGCGTGCACGAGGTCAAACGATCGGTCAGGCAGACCGGTCGCGGTGGCGTCCGCCTGGATGAACTCGACCGCCAGGCCGCGCTTCTCGGCGAGCTCCCGGCCAAATTCCACCATGCGTGCTTCCCGGTCAAGACCAAGCACACGCCCCGCCTACGCCGACACGCTCGGCGAGCACGTGCAGGACCCCCAGCACGCCGCAACCAACGTCGATCGCAGCGCTACCGACGTCGATCTCGATCAGGTCAAACAGCTCGGCGGCCTCATTGGCATAGATGTGGGCTTGCTCCACGAGGTGGCGAATCTCTGCCGGGCTGTCCCCGAGTAAGTACCGCCCAGATACGCTGATCTCGCTGGTCCCCATCGGCGGGAATGACTCTATCCGCATCGCTCGCCGCTCTACACGAGCAGCATCCTCTCGCCGCTCGGCGGTTGCTCCCCGGCTTGGAAGCTCAATGGCCGCGCAAGCCACCGACCCGCTCCATGCGAGTACCACCGGGGGCTCCGCGTCCCTGCGAACCGTCCAGCGGAACCGGCCGTATTGGTCTCCAGATGCATCGGCTGGATCTGTGGAGATATCCCAGACACACGATCTGACACGAACCCGATTTGAAAGGACTGTCATGCTGCAAAGAGGCAACTTCAATGGCGGCGAGCCAGAGACCGGCAGGGCAAAGCGGAGGGGAAGGCGACTCGCGCGCGCCGCGATTAGGTTGACGGGGATCGCAGCGCTCTCGCTTGCCGCGGCGCCGACTGCTTTGGCCTCGACCGGCGGCGCGTCGCACCACAACTCACGCCGCTTCCACAAGCCCGCGATTGAGTTGGTGGCGATCACTCCCGGACCGGGCGATACCGCCGGCGCCGGTGGTGTGTTCAACGTCGACCTCGCGCTGCTCGCGCGGAACGCCGAGGGCAACAACGAGTTGTCGGCCGGGAACGGCTATCAGCCGGGAATCAACTCTCCTGGAGCGGCGACCTTCGGGATTGGGAAGCCCGACCCGTTTGCGCCGGGTCTGGTCGTGACGCTGTCCACGACCCCGCAGGCCGTTGGCGGGCCGCGAGCCAACCTCGCTGGCGTTTTCCAGCTCACCGACGTCGCGCGTAGCCACGGCCTCGCCCAGGTCTTCAACGACTGGGAGGTGGGCAAGGCGGGCGCGTTCGGCGAGAACACGCAGACGACTCTCACCGCCTACCTCGTGCAAGGCACGGCGCCGGGAATCGTGACCGGCTCAGAGAAGCCGATCTCAAACGTTGTGCGGGAAACGTTCACGATTGGAGGCTGACCCGCACGCACGACGGGGGTCCCGAGGACCCCGTCGCTACCACGGCCTCGGAAGAGCCGCTGCTCGGGCGGCGGCTCTTCCGGATCCACACGCGCGCCTGGCGAAGCTAATCCATCGCCGCGCGAGCTTCAGCTCCCACGGACTACAGAACTCGACTGCGCCTCGCGAGGCGCCGTTCCCGAGTCCTGTTTCGTCGCCGCGCCCGCGCGGCCCGAGGCTAGCGCCGTCGGGACGTCGGCGGACGCTGCAACGGCGGCTCTGAGACGCGTGACGACGGCGAGGTTCGTTTGAAGCTGCATGCCGACCTCGCGGGACAGCCGTCGCTGTCTGAGGATCATGATCGTCAGCAGTGGCGCGAGAACGAGCGCGGCCAGTGCCGCGACCCAGCCGGCAGTCTGCAGGGGTGGTGTCTTGACCGCAGGGACGATCCGACCTGGGACGGGGACGCCCTTGAGGATCACGGGTGCGGGAGCGCGTGCCGCGCTGCCCGCGCCGCGGGGGGCGTCGATCGGCACGGTCTGCTCGGCGATCGCCAGCAATTCGCCGGCGTCAAGCGAGTTGGTCAGCGTGTTACGGACCCAGTACACCGCGCCGTACTCGCGCCAGGCCACCATCTGCAGCCGCGGGCCGTCGTAATAGAGGTCGTAGGTGCGTTTGCCTGCCCGAAGCGTCTGATTGGGGTTCGCGAACAGCGGCGCGTCGATCCAGGTCGTGCCTTGCACGTCGTAGAACTGGCCGAGCTGCCCGTTGGCGAACACCTCGACGTAGATCGGATACGCCTTCCCGCCCGGCGCGTGGATCAGATAGTCGCGCACGCACGCCTGGACCTGGAGCGTGCACTGCGGGGCGACGGAAAACCCAGCGCTGCCTGCTAGGTCCTGCACCCTGGGGAACTCCGGGGTGAAAGGGATCCCGGCCCCCGCCGCTTTCTCGGCGGTGACGTTCGAGGCCAGCGTCGGCGTCAGCGGGAGGCTTGCGATCACGCGGCGGCGCCCGACTTTCCGGGCGATCGCCGCCGTCTGCTTCGTCGGCGGTGGCTGGCCGCCGGACAGAAGGTCATGCACGCTCTGCTGGGTCTGCGCCGGACTGGCCGTAAGGTCCCCGTTCGGCAGCGGGCTGGCGAGGAAGGGGACCTGCCGCACGCGCAGCCCGGCGGCCGAAATCAGCAAATCGGCCAGGTTGAGGATCTCCGTCGAGCTGTCCAGCCCGGGGTCGGTCTGCACGCTCTGGCCGAAGATCTGCTCGAACTTGCCGACGTTACCGGCGAGTTCGGGGCCGTATTGCTTCTTCAGGTCGAGCAGGAAGGCCTGGTCGCGGGCGTCGCGGATCTGCGAGGTGTCGGTGTGGCGGTAGGAGACGAACTGCTCGGCCTCGCTGCCGCCCAGGCACTGATATCCGGGCTGCAGGTCCACGTTCTGGTACTGGTCGCCGCCGTTGGCGTTGTTGTGGTAGTAGCGCTCGTCGATCGTCGAATAGACACAACCAAGGTCGTCGATCGCGTTCTCGAACTTGCCGAACGTGGTCGCGATCACGTGGTTGACCGACAGCCCCGTGATCTGCTTGATCGTCCGCAAGAGCGTCGTGAGCCCCCACGTGTAGGCCGAGTTGAGCCGATTCGTATACGTCGCGCCGTTCGGCTCGGTGATCGTGACCCACAGCTCGCGGGGAATCGACATCATCGAGATGTACGGCTTGCTCGGATCGACCCGCACCAGCAGCATCTCGTTCGCGAGGTGGGGCACTGCGTGGGTGTAGAACCTGGTCGCAGGCCGCCAGTCGTCGCCGACCAGCAGCAGCGTCTCCGGCCCTCCGTAGTAATCGGGGACGAGTGCCGTGCGATCGACCTTGAGGGGCTCATTCACACGGAGGTCCTGGACCACGGTGTGCACCTGCTCGAGAATGAACACCGCGGTCCCGCCAGCGCTGGCCAGCACCACGATCAGGCAACCAAGCAGCAGCCGCCAGGCGATCCCGCGGATCGGCGGCTTCGGATCTGGCTCCCCGGGTGGTGGGAGCAGTGGCCGACCCGCGCCAGGGTCCTGGGGCGGCGCCGCGATGCTCACGTCGTAAATCTCCAGCAACCGCGTTCAGGCATCATCCAAGGAGCTCAATTCGGGGTCGTCACGCTTGATCCTCGCCGCCCAGAAGCCTTGGCCCGTAGCGGCTGATGATATCGGCGCGTGTCCTAGTCGAGCCCGTGCGGCGACCCGCCGGCGCCGGACACCGCAAGGCGTCGACCTGGCCCCGCCCCCACGGCTGGCGCGGTTGTGCGCCGCCGCCGGAGGCCCGGCGTCAAGGTCTCTGGCGCGACGAGCGCAGTCCCCACGAGGGGCGCGACGCTCAACGGAACCGTCAACCCGCGGGGCCGGCAGTCAAGTTGTCGTTCCAGTTCGGGACCACGACGGCCTACGGGCAGAGCACCCCGACCCAGACCATCCCGGCCGACCTGCTCGCGCCTAGCCACGTCCTGAAAGGCTCCTCGTGACCGAGAGACAGACCACGGTCTCGACTCGGACCGTGACGTTCAGGACGCACGCTCACAAGCGCAACTAACGCAGCCAGGAGTGCGGGGCCCCGTCCTCTCCTCCGGAGGGCGGCGCCTCACGCCGTCTACTTCTCTCGAGCTGGATTGGCGGGGAGGCTCGCGACGGCGTCGAGGAGGCGGGCACACGACTCTGCCACGCCGTACTGCGCCGCCAGCCGGAGCAGCGCCTCCTCGTCGGCGGGATAGGCGTCGCGGCGGCCGGGCGGCAGCGGAATGTCCAGGTCGGCCACCGGCGGGACGACACTCATCGCCGTCTCGAGGTAGGCCCGGTCGGCCCGGTTCAGCTGCCGCTCGCGCAGAACGCCGGCGACGTCGCCGTGACGGCGGATCATGCCCGCGGCGGTGACGCTCCCCACGCCCCTGAGGCCCGGCAGGCCGTCGGAGGGGTCGCCGCGCAGGATCGCGAAGTCCGCGTACCGCCGGCCGGGAATCTCGTAGCGCCGCGTCACCTCGGCCTCGTCGATCACGGCCAGCCCGGACTTCTCGGGGTAGAGCACGCACACGCGCGGATCCTCGACCAGGGCAAACAGGTCACGGTCGCCGCTGGCGATCTCAATCGTGCCCGACGCCAGCTTGGACCAGGTGGCGATCACGTCCTCGGCCTCGTGTTCGGGCACGCCGACCATATCGATCCCGATCGCCGCGAGGAGGTCACGGATGACGGGGAGCTGCGGCTCGAGCCCGGGCGGAACCGGCTCGGCCACCCGGTGCGACTTGTAGGTCGGCATCAGCTCCACTCGCCAGTCCGGTCGCCATGCCTCATCGTCGGCCACGGCCAGACGTCGAGGGCGCCGCTGCACGATCAACCGCGCGAGCCGTTCGAAAACGCCCCGCACCGCGTTCACATCGCGCCCGTGGACCGTGGGCGGGCTGCCGCGCGTGCCGTAGAACGCGCGGAAGATCAGGCTCGAGCCATCGATGAGCAGCCAATCGCACCCCACGCCTAGCCATTGTGCCGCGCGCTAGCGACTCCGCGTCCACGGCGCGGCCAGGCCACCGTAGGCGCCGCCGACCGCAGGTAGGTGTGAGCGCTGCGCTAACTCACGGGAGCCGTCCGGACCAGCGCGTCGACCCCGCGGCCGCAAACGCCAGCAACACGAGGCCGCCGATCGCGAACGCGACTGTTACCTCGCGCTTGCGCGTCACACTGCCGAGCCGGCGCCCGAGTTGCTTGTAGATCGAGCTGAGCTCGTCAGCGCTCTGGGCATTGAACGAGCGCCCACCGGAGAGCTGAGCGATCTGCTGCATCAACTCGGGATCGGGCGGGACGGCCACCGGGGGGCCCAGCGGGTCGGGGTTGGGCAGGGCCCCGTCGGGCGTGCCCAGGGCGACGGTCTCGATGGGGATCCTGTCGCGCGCCGCTTCGCGCGCCACCGTCGTCACATCGAGGCCGCGGTTCGCGGCGCCGTCCGAGAGCAGCACGATCGCGCCCGGCGGGTGCTTTCGGTCCGCGCCGCGCAGGAGTTGAAGGGCCAGTTCGAGGGCGTCGCCGGTCGCCGTGGCTCCGTTTGCTGCTTGCGCATCGATGATCGCCCGCGCGTCGGCATGGTTGGCGGTGGGTGCCTGGACGGCGTCGGCCGAGGTCGAGAAGGCGACCGCGCCCACGAGCACCTTGTCGGGCAGCTGATCGATAAACGTATTGGCGGCGCGCTGGGCAGCGGCCAATCGCGTCGGCTGCACGTCCGTCGCAGCCATCGAGCCAGAATGGTCGGTCACGAGCACTACCGATGCCTGGTTGATCGCCGCGCTGTAGCTGACGCGTGGCCGGGCGAGCGCGATGGCGAGGGCGGCGATTGCCGCCAGCGCCAAAAGGGCCGGCAACCGCCGGCGCCACGAGCTGGCACCGCCGGCCGCGAGGGCCAGGGTCGAGGCGGCGGGGAAGCGGATCGCGTAGCGGCGGGCACGTTTTCGCGCCGCGATCGACGCCGCGATCGCGAGCGGGATGAGGGCCAGCGACGCCAGCCATAACGGCGCGGAGAAACTCATCGCAGTTGACGGCCCAAGGTGAGCAGCCAGTCCTGATCGGTGGCGAGCCTGAGGTGCTCGGCACGAAGGCGGCGCAGCTCGCGGGCCAGCGTCTCACGGCGCCCGCGCTCGAGTTCGGCGAACCGCTCGCGCACGCGAGGTCTCGAGGTGTCGACTTCGATGCGGGTGCCGGTCTCGGGATCGACCAGCGCCAGGTGTCCGACCCCCGGAACCTCGGCTTCGCGCGGATCGACGATCTCCGCCGCGAGCACGGAGTGGCGGATCCGTAGCGCCCCCATCGGGCGCTCCCAGCCGTGCTGATCGCGGAAATCGCTGATCACGACGACAAGGCCAGGCTGGCGCGCCATCCGCAACACTCGGTGGAGTGCGTCCGCCAGAGCGTCCGCGTGGTGTTGACCGTCGGGCGCGAGTCCGTCGGCCAGCAACCGCCGCAGCGCCACGAGCCCTGGCTTGGCACCGCGCGGCGGAAGCACGCGCGGGGCCGCGGCACCGAAGGCGACCAGCCCGACGCTGCCCGCTCGCCGCACGCCCAGCCGTCCGAACACGAGCGCCACACCCTCCGCCACATCGGCCTTGAGCCGCCGGGCGGTGCCGAACGCCATCGACGGGGAGACGTCGAGCACGATCCAGGTGGTGAGCGAGCGCTCGGGTACGTGGACGCGCACATGCGCTTGCCCGGTCCGGGCGGTCGCCGCCGGGTCGAGCTGGCGCACGTCGTCGCCGATCTCGTACGGGCGCAGCTGGGCAAGTTCGGTGCCGGCGCCCACGCCCGCGGCCCGGCGATCCCCAGGAAGCG
>JAFAZZ010000187.1 GCA_019239375.1 Solirubrobacterales bacterium
GCCGACCGGACGAAGCAGGTGCTCAGCGCGAGCGGATGGCCACCGATCCCGCCGAGCTCGCTGTTGACGTACTTGACCGCGATCTGCGCTCCGGTGGTCGCCAGCGGCCCGATCGACTGCGAGCCGCCCTGCTGGTTGACCCACCCGATGGTCACCGGCGGGAGCGACGGGTTTGCCGGGCCGGCCTTGCCGTCGACGTAGCTCAGGTAATCGGTCACCGACTGTGAGCCGGCGCCGCCGGTGCCGGCTCCGCCCGACGGCGCCGTGCTGGTCTGAGTGCTGGTGGTGGTTGTGGTGGGGCTCGCGGCTGCCGTGGTCGTCGTGGTCGTCTTACTGCTGCTTCCGCACCCGGTCAGGGCGATCACGGTCGCGATCAGCGCCGCCACTCCAAGCCACCCTCTAAGGGCCCGTGTGGTCACGTGTTCTCCTCCTCTGTGAATGTCATGACTGCAGGGACCGGGGCTACACCGCGGCCGTCGCCCCCCACAACTCCCGCGAGGCCAACCGGGCGCCTTCTGCCAGCGCTGCAAGTTTGGCCCATTGGATCTCGGGATGCACCCGCTGGATGAATGCTCCCTGAGCAAATCCGCAATCCGTTCCGGCCAGCACGTTCTCGCGGCCGACCACGCCGGCTAGGCGGATGAGCCGCTGGGCCACCAGTTCGGGGTGCTCGACCACGTTGGTGTGGTGGGTGACAACGCCTGGGATCAACTTCTTGCCCTCGGGCAGGGGCACCTCCTCCCACACTCGCCACTCGTGCTCGTGTCGTGCGTTGCCCTGCTCGATCGCGTACGTGCCGGCGTTCACGGCCAGGATCAGGTCGACCACGTCCTTGAGCGGCGGATCGAACACGTGCGGGCCGTGCCAGCTGCCCCAGCAAACGTGGTAGCGAACGCGCTCCTCGGGCAGGCCTTCCAGCGCGTGGTTGAGCGCGCGGACCCGCAGGTCCGCCCAACGCCGGTAGTCGTCCCAGGACCCACCGCGCGACATCATCGTGTCGGCCTCGTGCATCATCACGGCGTCGTCGACCTGGACGAGCAGCCCGGCGTCCACAATGGCACGGTACTCCTCGCGCAGGGCGTCGGCGAGCGCGAAGACGAACTCTTCTTCGGTCGAGTAATACTCATTCTGCAGCCAATAGGCGCTGGCCGGCGCCACGACGGGCAGGAACGCAGCGACGAGGTCGTGCTCGTGCTCGGCAAGAGCCGCTTTGAAGTTCGCGATGTCGCGGTCGAGCGCGGTGCGGTCGTAGGTGAGCGGGCCGGTGCACACCCAGGCCACGCCCCGGTTGCCGCCTGCGGCATCCTCCTCGGGCAGGAAGTTCGCGGAGGCGGCGCTGCTCTCCCGAACGGCGGCTTCATCGAGGGCATCGAGAGCGGCGTAGGCACCGGGGAAGGCCTGGCGGTCGCGACTGGGCGGGAGCATGCTGGCACCCTCGAGCTGGATCGGGCGCACCTCCAGGCCGCTCACGCGCTCGTACAGGAAGGTGATCCAGCTCGCCTTGCCCATCTCGCCATCGTCGGGGACGTCTATCCCGGCCTGCACCTGGCGACGAACGACGTCGGCGACCGAGTCGCGCAGGCAGCGCTGGTAGGCGTCCTCGTCAATCTCCTGACCCCGCTCCTTGGCGGCCAGGAACGCCAGCAGTTCCGGCGGCCGGATCAGGCTGCCGGTGTGGGTTGCAAGGATTCGGTCCATGTCCTCTCCTCCCCGGCTTGGCCACGGTAGTCGAATACGGGGGCGATGCTAGGACCGCGCGGACGTCCCGGCGCACGGATCCTTTCCATCAGTGCGCGGATGGGCAAAGCGCGAGGCGCGGCTGTGCGCTGAGCGGCAAGTGCTGTGTTGGGCGGCGGTTAGGGCTTTCTCGACAGCGTCCCGGGCCGTCGATAGAGTCCCGCCCGGCAGTGAAATACCGGCCAGGGAGAGACGGATTGCTGCCCCTCGTTGACGGAGAGGTCTGATCTGGCACGATGACGTTGCTGATCGACACCGACGCGGTGCCCGCGCCGCACCGAGTGGAGTTCTGGGCCAAGTCCTCGTGCGACGCTTACCACCCGTTGCACATCGGCACGGACGGAACCGACCGGTTCTGGGCCCGGATGTGGGCAGATCGCCTCGGCCCGATCGGGGTGACCCGGATCGCGGCCGGGCCGAACACGATGCGCCGGACCCATAAAGACATCGCTTGCGGGGACCCGGAATGCCTGCACGTGCAGATCATCCTTCGCGGCCGGCTGCACGGCGCCCAGCAGCACAGGGCGACGGTGGTCGGGCCCGGGGACATCACGAGCTATGACACCTCCTACCCGGTGATCTTTCGCGCCGATGCGCCGTTCGACCTGCTGGTCATGCGCGTGCCCAAGGCCGCGCTGGGCAAGCACGCCGGCAAGGTCTCGCGCCTGAGCGCGGTCCGCATCCCGGGCGACTCGGGGCTGCCCCGGCTGGCCGGGCGGTTCTGCTGCGAGGCCGCCACCGGCCTGGCCGACGGCAGTATCGCGCGTGAGGACACCGGGCTGGCCGAGCACGTCATCGACCTGGTCCGCCGGCTGTATGTCGACCTCGATGCATCCCGGCCGCCGCGCCCACGTTCCACCGCGGAGCTCTTGATCCACGCCCAGGCCTATGTAGATGCCCGGCTGGGCGATCCCGGGCTGACCCCGGACGAACTGGCGCGAGCCTGCTTCATCTCGACGCGCTATCTGCACCGGGTGTTCGAGACCGCCGGACTCAGCGTGTGCGACTTCATCCGTTCGGCGCGGCTTGACCGCTGCCGCCGTGACCTGATCGACCCGGCCTTCGCCGAGGAGCCGATCTCGTCTATCGCCAGCCGCTGGGGACTGCCCAGCGCGCCGCACTTCAGCCGGCTGTTCCGTAAGGCCTACGGCTGTTCACCCCGCGAGTTCCGGCGCATGGCGACGATTGCGCCGAGGGGTGGCGATGCGGCGCTTGACGCCGGAACGGCGGCGTGCCCGCCGGCCTCGTGGCCGCTTGATCGGGGCGAGCCGTGGGCGGCGACCCGATGGACGCCTGACATGGCCGGGTCCCGCGCGTGAGCGGCGCCGCCCTTTCGCTCGAGACGCTGACCGCGGGTTATGACCGCGCGCCGGTCGTGCGTGAGCTGACGCTCTCGGTCGAGGCGGGCGAGGTGGTGGCGCTGATTGGAGCGAACGGCGCCGGAAAGACCACGACGCTGCGAACCATCTCGGGGCTGGTGAAGCCGATGGACGGTTTTGTTCGCCTTGACGGTGCCGATCTCGCTGGGGTCTCGCCGGTGGCCCGCGTGCATCGAGGCATCGTCCACGTGCCACAGGGCCGCGGGATCTTCTTCGGGCTGACCGTAGCCGAGCACTTGCGCCTGGACGGGTTGCGTGACGGTGCCGCGCAGGAGACGGCGTTCGCGCACTTCCCGGCATTGCGGGAGCTGTCCGGGCGGCGGGCAGGGTTGCTCTCGGGAGGCGAGCAGCAGATGCTGGCAATCGCGCGGGCCCTGGTTCGCCAGCCGCGGGTGCTGCTGCTCGACGAGCTCAGCCTCGGGTTGGCTCCGGTCATCGTCGAGCGCCTGCTGCCGGTGGTGCGGGAATTCGCGTCGAGTCATGGGACCGCGGTTCTGCTCGTAGAGCAGCATGTCCATCTCGCGCTCGAGATCGCCGATCGGGGCTACGTGCTCTCGCACGGGGAGCTCGTGGCCTCGGACAGCGCCGAGCGTCTTCGCGCCGACAGCGCGCTGCTTACCGCCAGCTACCTGGGCGAGCGCCGGGCCTGACTCGGTCCGGAATCGGCCCGCGGAGAGGCCTGAGTCGGTCCGCCTGCCCGCGGCGAGCGCCGAGCCTCAGGCGCCTGCCCGCGGCGAGCGCCAAGCCTGCGTTACTCGCCCCGGTCAGCTCTCCGGAGGTCACAGCGCCGGGGGCTAACCTGACACTCGCCGAGCTCCGCGATGCCGAATGCATATT
This sequence comes from Solirubrobacterales bacterium, assembly GCA_019239375.1. Lineage (GTDB taxonomy): Bacteria > Actinomycetota > Thermoleophilia > Solirubrobacterales > Solirubrobacteraceae > Palsa-465. Next base: position 3,954 of record JAFAZZ010000187.1, read on the forward strand.
CGGCCACCTATCGCGTGGCGATCGCCACACTCGAGCCACGGCGCGTGCCGAGTGTCTAGTTATGACCGTCGCCGAGACGGGGTGCCGCCACATCCGATCGGCAGCTATCACATCGACGTGGCAAGGCAAGGCCGCGTCGAACGCATTAGCGGCTAATATAAGCTCCTCATGGATCGGGCAGGCGTTGACCGCCGGAGCAGTCAACTGGACGAAATCGCGGAGGCGCTTCCCCAGCGCAGCTCCGCGCTGTCGCGGCTGTTTTTGACCCGCACGAGCGTGTGCGTGTCGCGGACGGAGGTGGGGGTGATGCGCAATCTGCGCGCCGGAGCGCGCCGGATCACCGAGCTGGCCGCCGAGGAGCGCGTGACCCAGCCGGCCGTCACCCTGCTCGTCAACCGCCTTGCGGAGCGTGGGTGGGTTGAGCGCATCCCCGATCCGAGCGACGGCCGCGCGGTGCTGGTCAGCCTCACGCCCGCCGGCGGCGAGGCATTCGAGCGGCTGCGGGCGGAGTACCGGGCCCTCCTGCACGAGGAGATGGCCTCGCTGGACGACGCCGAGGTCGAGACGCTGGCCAGCGCGGTCGAGATCCTCGACAAGCTGATCGCGCGTCTGACGGAGCGCGGGACGTGAAGCAGGACAACTACAAGTGGATCGCGCTGTCGAACACCACGCTCGGCATCTTGATGGCGGTGATCAACCAGTCGATCGTGATCATCGCCCTGCCGGCCATCTTCCGCGGCATCCATCTCGATCCGCTCGTGCCGTCGAACACCAGCTACCTGCTCTGGATGCTGCTCGGCTTCATGGTGGTGATGGCCGTGATCGTGGTCAGCCTGGGACGGGTGGGGGACATGTTCGGGCGCGTGCGCATGTACAACCTGGGCTTCGCGATCTTCACGGCCGGGTCGATCCTGCTGTCCGTCACCTGGATGCACGGCAGCGCCGGCGCGCTGTGGATGATCGTGATGCGCGTCGTGCAGGGGATCGGGGCCGCGTTCCTGATGGCCAACTCGTCGGCCATCCTGACCGACGCGTTCCCGCCCGACCAGCGCGGCCTGGCCCTCGGGATCAACATGGTGGCAGCGATCGCGGGCTCGTTCATCGGGCTCGTGCTCGGCGGCGTGCTGGCCCCGATCTCCTGGCGGCTGGTGTTCCTCGTGTCGGTGCCCTTCGGCCTGTTCGGCACCGTCTGGGCCTACCTGAAGCTCGAGGAACGCGGCATGCGCAGTCCCGCCAGGATCGACTGGCTCGGCAACATCACGTTCGGCGCCGGGCTGATCGCGGTGCTGGTCGGCATCACCTACGGGATCCTGCCCTACGGCGGCCACACGATGGGCTGGACGAGCCCCGGCGTGATCAGCGCGCTGGTCGGCGGGGTGGTGCTGCTCGCGTTCTTCGTGTGGATCGAGCGCCGGGTCCAGGCACCCCTGTTCCGACTGAAGTTGTTCCGGATCCGGGCGTTCAGCGGTGGCAGCGTCGCCGCCTTCCTGGCCGCGCTCTCGCGCGGCGGCCTGATGTTCATGCTGATCCTATGGCTGCAGGGCATCTGGCTACCGGAGCACGGCTACAGCTTCGCCGACACGCCGCTGTGGGCCGGCATCTACATGCTGCCGCTGTCGGTCGGCTTCCTGGTCGTCGGGCCGTTCGCCGGCCGCCTGGCCGACCACTTCGGCGCCAGGCCGTTCGCGACGGGCGGCATGATTCTTTCGGCGCTCGGCTTTCTGCTCCTGAACGCCCTGCCGGTCAATTTCCCCTACTGGGCGTTCGGGCTCGTGATCTTCCTGATCGGCGCGTCGATGGGGTTGTTCGCCGCGCCCAACCAGACCGGCATCATGAACAGCCTGCCGCCGGATCAGCGCGGCGCCGGCGCGGGCATGGCGGCCACCTTCCAGAATGCCGCCTCCGTGCTCTCGATCGGCGTCTTCTTCAGCCTGGTCATAGTGGGTCTCTCATCCACGCTGCCCGGCGTGCTGTATCACGGGCTGGCCACGCACGGGGTTCCGGTGGCGGCCGCAACGCAGGTTTCGCACCTGCCTCCGGTCGGGAGCCTGTTTGCCTCGTTCCTCGGCTATAACCCGATGGGCACGCTGCTGGCTTCCGTACTGCCGCACCTGCCGCACGCCACCGCCGCATACCTGACGGGCCACCGCTTTTTCCCATCGCTGGTCTCACACCCGTTCGCGAGCGGGATCCACACCGTGTTCTACTTCGCGGCCGGGTGCTGCCTCGTCGCGGCGCTCGCCTCGTGGCTGCGGGGTGGCAAGTACTACCACGTGGAGGCGGCCGAGCCGGTCGAGACCAACGAGGTCGGCGCTGCAGCTTGGTCGGGGGCGGAGGCGGCCCCCGGGCTCACCCACTCAGCCCGCGGGCTCACCCACTCAAGGTGAACCGCTTCGAAGTCCCGATCACGCGGCCGTGGATGTCCAGCGCTTGGACCTGGAACGTGTTGTAGCCGGGCTGGGTCAGCGGGATTGCCGTCTCGAACCCCGACTTCTGGGCGGCGGCGATCTGCGTGGGGGTGGCGCCGCTGCCGCCGCCGAGCACTCGCCACGTCTCGACCTCGGTCGCGCCGTTCCAGCTGGCGTACACCACCGTCCGGCCGTGGGAGCGGCGCGCTGCCCCGGCCGGCGGCTCGTACGGCTTGCCCACCCACGGTTCGACGGTCGCGCGATAGGTGATGTCGGAGCCCGGCAGCCGGGCGTCGAGGAGGGTGTTGCCCGAGGCGTCGTACTCGGAGAAGAACGGCGCCGACCCCCACCCGACGAACTCGTTGCCGTTGGGGAGCGGCTCGATGCTGCCCATGTACTCGGAGTCGAAGTTGGCGCCGTGACTGTACTGGCCGGCCAGGGTGGCAGTGTGCGCGTGCTCGTCGAGCTTCAGGACGAGTCCCCGGGAGGGGGCAGTGGGGGAGACGTATGTGCCGCCGCCCGTGATCTGGCAGCAGTGGTCATCGAAGAGCGTGACCAGGGGAGAGCCCGGATAGACCACCACGTTGTGCTGCCACTGGAACTCCGCGCCTTGGCCGAGCTTGAAGCTCGAGTGCCGGCCGCCGAGCGTCCACTCGATCGCGCCCGTCGCGGTGTTCACCTTGTAGGCGGCCCAGGTGTTGCGCATCGAGACCACGAACGTTCCGTCCCCGGGGAGGTAGATCGAGTTGACGTGGTAGGCATCCCACGGGAACCCGTTGGTGGGTAGAGAGGCGCGCGAGTCACTGAGCGGAATGTGATCGAGCGCGTCCCAGCTGCTGATCAGCTTGCCCGTCCTGAGGTCGTACTCCTGCACCGCGGAGTCGATCAGTGCTCCGTTGTAGGCGCCGCCGTACTTCGACAGGTCCATCGGGATGTTCTTGTTTGCCGTCACCCACGCGGTATGACCGCGGATCACCAGCTCGTGCAGGGTCAGCACCCATCCGCCCGATGCGTGGAGCGTGGCGACCGGCCTGTAGGTTTCATCCACGATCACGTCCTCACCGCTCTCGGTGGCGCCGGTGTTGGTGATCACGCCCTGCCACCAGGTGAGGACCGGCTTGCCGTCGTACACCTGCAGGCTGAGGTTGCCGGCCACGTCTGCCTGCGGGACGGGCCTGAACCAGACCGGTTGGAGGCGCTTGTCGAGGATCAACGGCCCACTCTGGCCGATCATCGGCGGGTGGTTCAGGTCGTAGAAGTTCGCCGTGAAGATGTAGCCTGCCGACAGCTTGCCCGCGACGGTCGGTGTGGTCGCCCGTATGACCGGCGGGTGGAGGCCCGGGGCCGACGCATAGCTGTAGGCGCCGCTCGTGGTGTAGGAGCCAAGCGGCGCTCCATGGGAGCCGCCAACCGCGAAGGCAAGGCCCACGAAGGCGGCGATGACACCTGCCACCGCGAGGAGGACGGGGGCCCGACGGGTGCCGGCGCGCGCGTCCGCGCCCAGGCCCGCGCCCGCTTCTCCGGGCGAGCCCGCGCCCGCTCGCCAGGCCGGGGCTGGCCTGTGGACGAGCGTGAACGTGAGGACCGCCGCGGCGGCGCACAGCGCGGCGGCGATGAAGTAGCCGAGCCGGAACCCGTCGGTGAGCGCCTGCGGCACGCCATGGCCCTTGCCGATCAGGTGGCTGGAGAGCGCGGTGGCGAGCGTGATCAGGATGGCGATGCCGAGCCCGCCGCCAACCTGGCGCGAGGTGTTAACCAAACCCGACGCGAGGCCCTGCTGGCCCTGCTTGGCTCCCTGCGTGGCAGCGATCGTGGAGGGAACGATCGACATGCCGATCCCAGCGGCCGTTAGCACCCCCGGAACGATCACGTACACAACCGCGCTCCCGCTCGCGGCGATCTTGGTGAACAGCAGCATCCCAGCAGTCATCATCAGCAGCCCACCGCCGAGCACGGCGCGAACTCCGAAGCGGCTGACCAGCTTGCCGGCGCTGCGCGCGACGAACATGATCGTCAAGGCCATGGGCAGGAAGGTCAGGCCGGCGTGCAGCGGCGAGAGGCCGAGGACCTGCTGCAGATAGAGCGAGCTCAGGTACCACATCGGGAAGAGCGCGGCGCTGAACAGCAGCACGATGCCGTTGGCGACCTCGAGCGGCTGGGTCAGGTCCTTGAATGGGACGAGAGGTTCTTTGGCCACCCGGGTCTCGATCAAGCAGAACACGGCGAGCAGGGCAAGGCCGGCTACGATCGGCCCGATCGTCAGGCCGGCATGCCAGCCTCGCAGGCCGGCCTGCACCACCCCGTAGACCAGCACCATCTGTCCCACCGTGAGGGTGAGCGCACCGGCGATGTCGAAGCTGCGCCCCTCTCTTGCCCGCCGCCGATCAGCCACCACCGCGTAGGCGACGACTGCGGTGGCGATGCCGATCGGGGGGTTGATCAGCAGCACCCAGCGCCAGCTCAGCGTCTCGGTGATGATTCCGCCGAACAGCGTTCCCGCAGCCCCACCGAGCCCGTTCATCGCCGCCCATAGGCCGATGGCGCGATGCAGCCGCGGACCGGGCGGGAACGACGACGTGACGATGGCCAGCGAGGAGGCGGCCATGAACGCGCAGCTGAAGCCCTGCACGCCCCGCGCCAGGACCAGCATCTGGCGGTTGACCGCGGCACCGCCGACGAGTGAGGTGAGCGAGAACAGGATGAGCGCAGCCACGAAGACGCGGCGCTGCCCGAGCTGGTCGGCCGCCCGGCCGCCCAACATCAGGAAGCCGGCGAAGGCGATCGCGTACGCGTCAACCACCCACTGAAGGTCGGCTGATGTGAAGTTCAAGCTCGACTGGATGGACGGGAGGGCCACGTTGACGATGCTCAGGTCGAGGATCACCATGAACTGCGCCACGCAGCACACGGTGAGGATCACGGCCTCGCGCGAGTCCAAGCCTCGCCGGCGCCGGCGGGCGTCCCGCCCGCTGTCGCTCGGCGGTGGCGCCGAGGTCACGGCGGCGGGCGCGGCGGTGCCGGCGGCACCGGCTACGGCGTCCCCGCTCGTCGCGACGCCGTCCGTGTCCTGGGGGACAGACGAAGTTCCGGATGCCTCCATCCGCGGCGATACCTTAGCGGGGGGGGTGCGTGGTGCCCGCGGAACATCGCGGCATCGCAGGTGTCTTGTACCCTGGGGGCCGAAGTCGTCGAGCGAGACCGGAAGCGGGGTCCATGAAACGAGCGCAGCTGAGCACGATCGCGGTCGCCCTCGCGGCGGTCGGCTGCGGCGGCACGTCCGCCTCCCAGACGAGGTCCACCCCGGCCGCGTCGACGCCGCCGCAGACGCAGACCACCTCCCAGACGACCAAGACGACGACGCACAAGCCCGCGACTCATCACCGCAAGGCACCGTCCCACAAGCCAAAGCCGGTCGCCACCCATACGGCGCCGGCGACGACCACCTCGGCGCCAATGACCACCACGTCGGCGCCGGCGACGACGCACTCGGCAGCCCCGCCGGTCACCACGCATACGGCACCCCCGCCGGCCACCACGACAAGCGCTCCCGCGCCCGTCGTCGCCGCGCCCAAGACGACGAGTTCGAGCACGACCCCGAAGTCGTCGAACAACAACAATCAGGGGTACACCGTCACCAATCAGGGCTACTGAGCCGCGGGTGCCCGTGGAGAGGTCGGGGCTCCGGTCTCGGTCAGCCTCTTCAGAGGGCGGGCCTCGGCGCCCGTCGAACGTGCGGGTTCAAGCGGTCAGTACTTGTGCTCGCGCAGGCCGCCCCAGTACTGGCGCGCGCAGAAGCGCTCCAGCCGCCAGCACCCCAGGCCGAGCGCCAGCATCAGCACCCCGAATCCGGCCAGACCGCCGAACGCTCTGCTCACCACCGGAGCGAGCGCCATAAGCCAGCACCAGGCGGCGAACCAGGCAAATGGTCGCCACGGCAGACGCCACGTCCAGGGCCGTCGCTCCGGCCGGTCGTCCGCCTGGGGCTCCGATCCGTCATCGGGTGGCTCCCATCTGTCGCCTTGCACCAAGCCGAAGACGAGCATGTCAGCCGAGTATAGGCCCGTCCGAAGGCCCTGTTTCTGCGCTTCGCGACCACATCGTCGACCCGTCTGCCGCCGTCTGACTCTCGATTGCCCCGGTGGCTGCCAGGCGCGCGAGCGCGTCCCGAAAAGCGGGGTAGGGGATCAGCCCCAGGCGGGCGAGCGTCGAGTAGCCGACGCGGTCGTACAACTCGGAGGTGCTTGCCGGCTCGGCCGTGATGTGGGCCAGAAGCACCGACGTCTGCGTCATCGATCTCACGGTAGCTCAGCGGGGCTAAGCCCCGCGGCGAGCAGCGGCGCGAAACTCCCGCGGCGCGCGGCGGCGCGAAACTCCGGTGGGGAGCAGCGGATCGAAGCCCTCGTGGCGAGCAGCGGATCGAAGCCCCCGAGCGGGCGTGACCTCGCGGAGAAGGGACGCTACTAGGCGGCGTTGAGGGGCAGCGGTGAGGCGGCCTTGAGCTCCTCCAGCCGGAGGAGCGTCATGACAC
>JAFAZZ010000214.1 GCA_019239375.1 Solirubrobacterales bacterium
TGGCTCGGCCGGAAGCCGACCGCGAACCCGATCAGCAGCATCACGATCAGGCTGATCACGTTCACCGTCAAATCGGCCGCGGTGCGTCCGATCAGCACCGCCGACCGCGCGATCGGCAGCGATCGGAGGCGGTCGACGACCCCGCCCTTCAGGTCCTCGGTGAGCCCTAGCCCCGTCGTGAGCGCCCCGAAGATCGCCGTCATCACAATGATTCCAGGCATCAGGTAGTTGACATAGCTGGTGTGAGGAGCCCTGATCGCCCCTCCAAATACGTAGCGGAACAGGAGCACGAAGATGATCGGCTGCACGAACAGGTAGACGACGTACATCGGCCGGCGCAGCACCTTTCGCAGCTGGCGCGTTGCCATCACGCGGCTGTCGGCCGCTGTCTCCGTCAGCGTGACGCGGCCGCGGGACGGGATTGCTTGCGCGGTGGCGCTCATCACGCAGCCTCCTGTTCGAGTGTCTGTTCGGTTACTCCCTCCTCGGCGGGTTGGCCGGTCAGGGTCAGGAACACGTCGTCGAGCGTCGGCTGATGCAGCTCGACGGATGCGATCTCGAGCCTCCTGGCGTCGAGCAGCCGCGCCGCGTCGGCCGATGCGCCCGGATCCTCGACGGCCAGACGGATCTCGCCGTCGACGGCGTCAACGTGCGGCTGCTCGCCGGCGCCGAGGCCGGCAAGCGCCGCACAGGCATCATGGGCAGCGGTGCGGTCGGCGAGGCGGACGCTCAGGATCGTCGCCCCGACGGCCGTCTTCAGCTCGGCGGCGGTGCCGTGGGCCGCGATCCGGCCACGGTCCATCACTCCGATGCGTTGCGCCAGCCGGTCTGCCTCCTCCAGGTACTGGGTTGTCAGCAGCACCGTGGTCCCGTCGCGTCGTAGCTCGTCGACGATCCGCCACAGCTCCTGGCGCGAGCGAGGGTCGAGTCCCGTGGTCGGCTCGTCGAGCAGCACGACCGGCGGCCGCCCGATCAGCCCCGCGGCGAGGTCAAGCCGCCGGCGCATCCCGCCCGAGTACGTCGAGACGCGACGGTCAGCGGCCTCGATGAGCTCGAACCGCTCGAGCACGTCCGCCGCGCGCCGACGGGCATCACCCACCGGCAGCCGGTAGAGGCGCGCGATCATTTCGAGGTTCTCCCGACCGGTGAGCTCCTCGTCGACCGCCGCAAACTGACCCGCCAGCCCGATCTGCCGCCGGACGGCAAGCGGCTCGCGCACGACGTCATGCCCGAGGACCGCTGCCCGGCCGCTGCTCGGAGCGGCCAGTGTCGCCAGGATCCGCACGAGCGTCGTCTTGCCGGCTCCGTTCGGGCCAAGCAGCCCGAACACGGTGCCGGCCGGCACGGTTAGGTCAAGCCCGTCGAGCGCGACCACCTCTCCGAAGTGCTTGCCGATCCCGTGGACCTCAATGGCATCACTCATGGTCGCTGCCTCCCGAAACCAGCTCGTCGCTGCGCTGGGCCTCGCGGCGGATCGTGATGTCGCCGAATCCCGTCCTTGCCCGAACTTCGACCTGCTCGTCGGCTGACGCAGGACCCTCGGTGGCGTCGAGGCCGTTGTGGACGTGGCCGTAGTGCGTGTGGAGGTCGAGCCAGGCAGCAGCCCCGCCGGCGATCCCGACCTCGATGTCGCCGGCTGCGGTCTCCGCCAGGAGCGAGCCGCGGTGGATGCTCCCGACGCGGATGCGGCCGTTAGCGGTCTTGGCGGTGACCGAGCCGTGCGAGTGTTCGACGTCGATGCCGCCATTCGCCGCCTTGACGCGGAGATCGCCGCCGATCTCGCCTATCCGGGTGTCGCCGTTGGAATTCTTGATCACCGCCGAGCCGTCGATCTCGCCGGCGCGCACATCACCCGTGGCAGTTGCCAGCTCGGCGTCCCCGCTCACCCGCTCGATTCTGATGTCGCCGGCTGTTGCCAGCTTCACACGCGCGGCCCGATCAAGGCTGATCACGCCGGCGCTGCTCCTCAGCTCGCAGCGGCCGAGCGGACCGGTACAGCGAAACCCGCCGGCCGCCGTGTGGCCGCTCAGCTCCGATCCGGCGGGAAGCTCGATTTCGACATCGATCGAGCCGCCATCGCTGAACGGACTCCGGTCGCGCAAACCGCGCGGTCCCCTGACGAGCAGCCTGCCGTCGGAGTACTCGACGCGCGTGTGCTCGGCGGCGCTCACGTCCTCGCGCCTGGACGAGTCGCTCGGCCGTACCTGGACGATCGTGTCCGCGCGCTCCCCGGCGGCGACGCGGACGTCTGCCGCACGCAACGCGAGCACGACCGAGATCGGTTGGGGTGTTTCGAAGTGAGACATGTCGTGCGTCCTCTGGGTCGTGGGTTTTCAGTCAATTCGTTCTCCGAGGCCCGCCGGCGGGCTCAGCGCCCCCAGCCCGTGTAGCGCTGGCCCGAGCGAGCGGTCCGTTGCTCGCGTTGGGCCCCGGGCTGACCGCGGTCGACAGCCGCCGCGACCGTGCGCACGAGCCACGCATTGATCGACAAGCCCTCGCGGTCGGCGCTCTGCTCGACCTGGATCTTGAGCTGGTCTGGCAGCCGCAGGTTGACCCGCGCGATTGCGCCCTCTCCGGCGGCGGCCGCGGCGCTCGTGGGCGCCCTCCCGGACAGCTCGTGGCCATCGGCCTGCTCGCCCGGTGGCTCGGCCGGCGGCGCCGTGACCACGAACTCCGGCTCGCTCCCGCGCAGGCGCAGCTCGACCGAACCAGGCGCAAGCTCGCTCGTAATTTCGGCCGCGGCCGCCGAGAGCGCATCCAGCAGGGTCAGGCGAACCGCAGATTCAAGTGCCGCCGTCAGCCGCTGCACGAGCAACAGCGCCTCGTCGCCCCCGGCCGAGGCCGCAACCGCCAACTGCTCGCGGAGCCTGTCGACATACGTTTCTAGTTCCATGGCACCATCGTGGCATCATTACGGCACCATGTCAAGGCACCGCTCTGATGTCGTGCCGGCGCCTCCCACGGCTTTCGCGCCCAGAAACCCACGGGCCGGTCCCGGGTAGCTCGCTCGCCATAGCGGTACTCACACCCGGCCAGTAGCGAACCCACTCGGCCATCCGAGCATGACTCCGGCCTCGGCGATTGCATGTATTGATGCGGCCGCGAGCGCTAGTGGCTGTCAGCGCTGACGCCGTGTCATTCACTCACCGCCGGATCCGCGGTCGCATCACCTGCTGGCCGTGAATGTTCAAACGCCGGCCGGTTCATCGTCCTCCAGGTGAGGTCGCGATCCGCCGTGCCTGCCCGGGCGAGCAGTCGGCCTGGCCGAGGTTCTCCTCGGCCAGGGTAAGTTGCTTGCTGAGGGTCGTGCGCTCGCCCTGACCGTCCCCCGCCTGGA
>JAFAZZ010000217.1 GCA_019239375.1 Solirubrobacterales bacterium
GAATCGTCGAGGAGATCGCCGCTCGCGACCGGGAAGGCGAGATTGCCGGCGCGCTGGCCGGCGACGAGCTGGTCGCGCACCTGCTCCTGATCCACGGGCTTCACCCCAGGCCGCTCGAGGCTCGCGTGGGGGAGGCGCTTGATTCGGTCAGGCCGTACCTGGAGTCCCACGGCGGCAGCGTGGAGCTCCTGGGCATCGACGGGACCGCAGTGCGCCTGCGGCTAGAGGGGAGCTGCAGCGGGTGTCCGTCCTCGAGCATCACGCTCAAGCTCGCTATCGAGAACGCGATCCGCACGAGCGCGCCCGAGATCGAGGAGGTGATCGCCGAGGAGCCGGAGCGGGACCCGACGGCGCTGATTCAGATCGAGCTCGCCGCGCCGGCTCCCGCGCCGGCGGTCGAGAGTACCTGGGAGATGGCGGGAGGGCTGCCCGAGCTGGCCTCGCGAGGCGTCCTGGTCAAGGAAGTCGCCGGGACGCCGCTGCTCTTCCTGAAGATCGGCGGGCGAGCCTACGCATATGTGCCCAGCTGCCCCGCCTGCGCGCATTCGCTCGAAGACGCGACGCTCCTGGAGACGGAACTGACCTGCGCCGCTTGTGGGCAGCGCTACGACGCAATGCGGGCGGGACGGGGCATCGGTTTGGATGGGCGGGCAGCCAATTTCCACCTCGAGCCGGTGCCGCTGCTCGAGGGAGACGACGGACTGGTGAGAGTTGTCGTCCCGGTCGCGGTCTAGTCCTGGGGCCACGGGCCTGGCCTCGCCGCGCCTGCGGGCGCTGGCCGCGCGCCGGACCGAGGCGGTGGCCGAGCCGCAGGAGCAATGCGATCTGTGCGGGGCGCCCGTAGGAAAGGCTCATCGCCACCTGGTCGATCTCGAGTCGCAGCGGATGCTCTGCGCGTGCCGGCCCTGCTCGCTGCTCTTCGACCGGCGGGGCGCCGGCGGCGGGCACCTGCACCTGGTGCCCGACCGGCGCCTGCGCCTCAACCGCTTCGAGCTGAGCAGCGCGGCATGGGAGCAGCTGCGGATTCCGGTCGACACCGCGTTCTTCTTCCACAGCTCTCGGGCCGGCCGGGTGATGGCGTTTTATCCGGGGCCCATGGGCGCCACCGAGTCGCTGCTCGAGCTCTCGAGCTGGGACGAGCTGGAGCGATCCAACCCCGTGCTCGGGACGATGCAGGCCGATGTCGAAGCGCTGCTCGTGGACCGCGCTCGCGGAGCCTGTCGCCAGTGGGTGGTTCCGATCGACGACTGCTACCGGCTGGTCGCCCTGATCAGGACGCGCTGGCGAGGCTTCAGCGGCGGCAAGGACGTGTGGCTCGGAATCGAGCGCTTTTTCGACGAACTCGACCGGCAGGCCCGGCCCCAGCCGCCGGACACGGACAGAAAGGAGACGAAGTGCGAGGCATCAAGCGTGGCAAGCGGCAGGTGAGCCCGGACCTGCCGGCTCACACGCCCGGGATAAATCAGGGAAACGCGGAGGGCAACTACGCGAAGATGGCCGGGCACAACCCGGACGGGACTTCGACGGCCGCGCGGTCGACCGGGATAAACCCGAAGGCGCAGGAGCCGATCGATCCCAGCATGCCCAATCTCTCGCCCGGGTAGGACGCGTGTCCACGACTTGGCAGGTGCCTGCCGGACCCCCGTCCCTCGGCCCAAGGCTGCGCTTTGCCGTGCGCTCGGCGCAGCCGCTCGAGTATGCCGCCGTCCCCACGTTGAAGTTCGCGCTGCTCATCGAGGCTCCGGGCGGCGAGGCGGTCCGCTCGGTGCTGCTCGACGTCCAGATTCAGATCGCGGCGCGTCAGCGTGGCTACTCGGCCGGGGCCCAGGAACGGCTACTCGAACTGTTCGGCACGCCCGATCGCTGGTCAACCACGGTGCGCACGCTGCCGTGGCTTCGCGCCACGCTGGTCGTGCCGCCGTTCACGGGCGACGCGACGGTCGATCTCAGCGTGCCCTGCACCTATGACCTCGAGGTGAGCTCGGCCCGGTATCTCGCCGCGCTGGAGGACGGCGAGATCCCGCTCGAGTTCATGCTCAGCGGATCCGTCTTCTACGCCTCGCCCGACGGTCGACTGCAGACCGCCCGGATCCCGTGGGACCACGACGTCGCCTACCGCCTGCCGGTCGCGGTATGGCGGGCGACGATGGACGCCCACTTCCCCGGCAGCGCTTGGCTGCGCCTCGACCGCGAAAGCTACGAGCGCCTCTGTGCCTACAAAGCCCGCCATGCGTTCGAGACCTGGGGGGCGGCGATCGACTCGCTGCTCCGATCCCGGGGCGAACCGTGAACACCGATCCGGTCAAGGCCATCGCCGACGCCGTGCTCTACGAGGGCTACATCCTTTGGCCCTACCGGCGATCGGCGCTCAAGAACCAGCGGCGGTTCACGTTCGGCGGCGTCTATCCGCCGGCGCATGCGGCGGTTCACCCTGACGATCCCTGCGCGATGCGGGCCGAGGTACTCCTGCGCGGTGAAGCGTCGGTCGAAGTCACCGTCCGCTTCCTCCAGGTCGTGCGGCGCACGGTCTTGGGTCCGGATGGCGAGCCGGTGGACGAGCGTGTGGTCGATGGCGAGCTCCTGCAGTCCTGGGAGGAGGCGATCGAGCGGGAGATCGCCGCGCCCGGTCGCATCGAGATCGCCTCGGGAGCGCAGCGCGACGGCTTGGAGGTCCGCAGCTGGGATCGGCTGGACGGCGAGATCGAGGTGGTAACCGGGTCGACTCTGCGGCCCGGAGTGCGTCGCGTGAGCGTCACCGTACGCAACCTCACTGCTTTCGAGGCCGGCCGCTCGCGCCAGGATGCTCTGGAGCGCACGCTGTGCTCCACGCACATCCTTCTGAAGGCCACGCCTCCTGACGGGTTCATCTCGCTCACCGACCCGCCGGCTGAGCTCGCAGACGAGGCGGCAGCCTGCCGCAACGTCGGGTGCTGGCCGGTCCTGGTCGGTGACCCGGGCGAGGCGGGTACGATGCTCGCCTCGCCGATCATCCTCGAGGACCATCCGCGAATCGCGCCCGAGAGCCCGGGCGACATGTTCGACGGAGGCGAGATCGACCAGCTGCTCGTGCTGAACATCATGGCGCTGACCGACTCCGAACGAGCCGAGATGGCGGCGTCCGATCCCCGCGCGGCCGAGATCCTGGAGCGCGTCCAGCGGCTGACGCCCGAACAGCTGATGACCCTTCACGGAAGGACGGCGCTGCGGTGAGCGGCTACTGGGAGGAGCTCGAGCGCCCGGGACCCGACGTGGTCGCGATCTCCGGCGCCGAGGTGAGGGCCGGCAGCCGGGTGCGGCTCATGCCGCGCGCCGGCGGAGACGTGTTCGACCTGGCGCTCGCGGGCCGGACCGCGGTGGTCGAGGCGGTCGAGCAGGACCTGGAGGGAAGGATGACGCTGGCCGTGGTCGTCGAGGACGACCCAGGCCGCGACCTCGGCCTGGCCCGCCAACCGGGCCATCGCTTCTTCTTCTCGCCGGACGAGGTCGAGGTGCTGGGCGGCGAGTCGGAGGCGGAGGGCGACGTGTCGCCCGCGCCCGGGCGCCGGCGTCCGCGCATCCTGCTCGCCGGCATCGGCAATGTGTTCCTGGGCGACGACGGCTTCGGCGTCGCGCTGGTCGACCGGCTCGCCCGACGTAGCCTGCCGAGCGGCGTGGAGGCGATCGACTTCGGGGTGCGCGGCATGGACCTCGCCTTCGCCATGCAGGACGGCTACGACACGGTCGTGCTGCTCGACGCTACCCCCCGCGGCGAGCCCCCGGGCACGCTGTACGTGATCGAGGTCGCTCCCGAGGAGGGGCAGGCGGACGTCGAAGCGCACGGCATGAACCCGGTCAAGGTCCTCGGGCTCCTCCGCGCCTTCGGGAGCACTCCACCCCGCACGTTCGTGGTCGGATGCGAGCCGCAGAGCCGCGTGAGTCCTGAGGGCGAGGAGCTTGTCGTCGCTCTCTCGGAGCCGGTGCGTGCGGCGCTCGATCCGGCCGTGAAGCTGGTCGAGTCGCTGCTGCACGAGATCCATCAACAGGAGGTTCATCGCACGTGACCTACGTCCGCATTCCGGTTCCGCTCGTGATTGCCGCGCTGATCGCCCTGGTGCTCGCCGCCGTTGCCACGCAGTACCCGGAGATCCACCGGTACCTGAAGGTCAAGGCGATGTAGAGGAGAGCGGCATGCACCGGACCAAGGTCAGGGTCGTCGAGCACGCGCTTGACGCCAACAACACGATCGCTCGCGCGAACCGAGCGGACTTCGACCGGCATCAACTCGCCGTCGTCAACCTGATGAGCGCCCCCGGCGCCGGTAAGACCTCGCTGCTCGAACGGGCGCTGGCCGCGCCGCTTGACGGCCTGCGCGTCGGCGTGCTCGAGGGTGACGTCCAAGGCTCCTATGACTCGGACCGGCTGGCCGCGCTGCACGTGCCGGTGGCGCAGCTCAACACCGATCCCGGGTTCGGCGGCGAGTGCCATCTGGACGCGAACATGGTCCGCTCGGCCCTGCCCGCGCTGCCCCTGCCCGACATCGACCTGCTCGTGATCGAGAACGTCGGGAACCTCGTCTGCCCGGCCGAGTTCCGCGTGGGCGAGGACGCGAGGGCCATGGTCTGCTCGGTCACAGAGGGCGAGGACGAGCCAATGAAGTACCCGCTCATGTTCCGCTCGTGCGAGCTGGTGCTGATCAACAAGATCGACCTGCTGGCCCATCTCGACTTCGACCTCGACCGCTTCCTGCACTACCTCGACCAGGTCAATCCGGGCGTGGAGCGACTGCTGGTGAGCGCCCGAACGGGCCAGGGCGTCGCGCCGTGGCGTGAGTGGCTGCAGGGGGTGGCACAGCGCAACCGGGAGGCGGCGCTGCTGTGAGCCGGGCCGGGCTGGCCGACGGCACCGAGGCCCGGCTGCGCGCGCAGCTGGCTGCGCGCACCGAGGGCAACCGGCGGTTCTTTGGGCCCCGGACCGACGGTCTGGCCCGCCTGTGCCACCGCATGGCCGAGCGCTTTGCCCGCGGAGGGCGTCTGATCGCGCTGGCGAGCACGCCGGCAGCCCGCTCCGATGCCCGCCACGTCGCGGTCGAATTCGTGCACCCGGTGATCGTGGGCAAACGCGCACTTCCGGCCATTGCGCTGATCGGCGACGCTGCTGAGCTGGCGGCCGAGGCCGGGCTGCTCGCGCGGCCCGACGACATGGCGATCGCCTTCGGCGCCGAGGAGGACGGCGGCGCGGCCGCCCGGGCGCTGCGGATCGCGCGCGAGCGCGGCTGCCTGACCCTGGCGTTCTCGGCCGCGGGCGCGGAGTGGGAGCTCGAGCCACCCGTCTCAGACCGACACGTCCGCCAGGAGCTGATCGAAACGCTCTACCACGTGCTGTGGGAGCTCGTGCATGTGTTCTTCGAGCACCGCGGTCTGCTCGAGGGGCGCGATCGGCGAGCCACACACGACGCCGGCGCCTCGAGCTTCCTCTACCCGTTCCTGGCCGAGCGCGAGGACGACCTCGAGCGAGTGATCGGCGACGTGGCCTCCTCAGCGCAGCTCAAGAGCGAGGAGATCGGCGGGCTGCGTGAGCTGACCCTGACCGACAACGCGGCGGCGCTGAGCGCGGCCGCGGACACTCTGCGGGAGAGCCTGGCCACGGGCGGCACGCTGCTGGCTCTCGGCAACGGCGGCTCGGCGACAGACGCGGCGGATGTCGTCGCGGACTTCCGTCATCCGGCCCCGGGCACCCGGGCCTGGCCGGCGATCGACCTGACCGAGGACCCGGCCATCCTCACCGCGATCGCCAATGACATCGGCACCGAAGCTATCTTCGCCCGGCAGGTCATCGCGTACGGCCGCCCCGGGGACGTGCTGCTCGCGCTCTCGACCTCCGGCAACTCGGCCAACGTGATCGCCGCGTTGGCCCAGGCCCGCCGCCAGAACTTGAAGACGATCGCCATGGTCGGCTACGACGGCGGTCGGATCGACGCGGAAGCACTGGCCGACCAGGTGATCGTCAGCCGCTCCGAGCACATCCCGCGCATCCAGGAGGCCCAGGCCAGCGCCTATCACGTGCTACGGGTCCTGACCGAGGAGCCGGCCGAGTGAGCAGCGAGGTCGCCGCCCCCCGCCGGCGCGCGCGCGTCCGGGTCGAAGGCACCGTACAGGGGGTCGGTTTTCGCCCCTTCGTCTATCGCCTGGCGGCCGACCTTAGCCTCGTCGGCTACGTGCTCAACGACGAATGTGGGGTGCTGCTCGAGGTGGAGGGGAGCGACCGGAACGTGGCCCGGTTCCTCGATCGCTTGGCAAGCAACGCGCCCCCGCTCGCCGTGCTCGAACGGATCCTCTGCGAGGAACGCGAGCCGCTGGGCGCCGGCCGCTTTGAGATCCGCGAAAGTGCGCGCGCCGGCGCCGCCGACGTGCCGGTCAGCCCCGACACGGCGACCTGCGCCGACTGTCTGCACGAGCTGTCCGACCCGGTTGACCGGCGCTTCCGCTACCCGTTCACCAACTGCACCAACTGCGGGCCGCGCTACACGATCGTGCGCTCGGTGCCCTACGACCGGCCGCTGACCACCATGGCCGGCTTCGCGATGTGCGCGCGCTGTCAGGCGGAGTACGACGACCCGGGCAATCGCCGCTTCCACGCCCAGCCCAATGCCTGCCCGGCCTGCGGCCCGTCGCTGTCCCTGCTCGATGGATCCGGACAGCCCGCATGTCTCGGCGGGGCACGAGATGCCGTCGAGGCAACCGCCGAGCTGCTCGGCCGGGGCCGGATCGTCGCGGTGAAGGGCATCGGCGGATATCACCTGGCCTGCCTGGCCGGCGATCACACCGCGGTGGCCGAGCTGCGGGACCGCAAGCACCGCGAGGACAAGCCATTCGCGCTGATGGCGGGCGCCCTGGACGCGGCGGCGCGACTGGTCGAAATCGGGCCGGCCGAGCGCCGCCTGCTGACCTCGCCGGCCCGGCCGATCGTATTGGCGCCACGCCGGAGCGACGCAGCCGTGGCCCCGGCGGTCGCCCCGCGCGCGCCCGAGCTCGGCGTGATGCTGCCCTACTCGCCACTTCACCATCTGCTCCTCGGCGACGTGGGCCACCCGCTCGTGATGACCAGCGGCAACGTCTCAGACGAACCGATCGCCTACCGGAACGAGGACGCGCTCGGCCGGCTGGCCGGCATCGCCGACGCCTTCCTGGTCCACGACCGCCCGATCGAGACCCGCACCGATGACTCGGTGGTGCGCGTGCGCGGCTCCCGCGCCGCGCTTCACCGTCGCTCGCGCGGCTACGTGCCGGCGAGCATTCCGCTCCCGGGCGCCGGCACGCCGGTGCCGCTGCTGGCTTGCGGCGGCGAGCTCAAGAACACCTTCTGCGTGGCCAAGGGCGCCCGGGCCTGGGTCTCGCATCACATTGGCGACCTCGAGAACTACGAAACGCTGCAGTCGTTCGCCGCCGGCATCGAACACTTCCAGCACCTGTTCGACGTGACGCCCCGAGTGGTGGCATACGACCTGCACCCCGAGTACCTCGCCACCAAGTACGCGCTCGAGCGCGCCGAGGTTGCCCTCGTCGGCGTGCAGCATCACCATGCGCATCTAGCCGCGTGCCTGGCCGAGTACGGCGAGCCCGGCCCCGCCGTGGCGGCGATCTTCGATGGCACCGGGTATGGGACCGATGGCACGATCTGGGGCGGCGAGATCCTGTACGGCTCGCTCCGCCACTTCACCCGCATCGGCCACCTGCTCCCCGTGCGGCTCCCTGGGGGACCGCAGGCGGTGCGCGAGCCGTGGCGGATGGCGTGCGCCTGGCTGCAGGCCAGCGGGATCGAGCCGCCAGCCGACTGGCAGCCGATTGCCCGGCTCGCGCGCTCCGGTCTCGCCTCGCCGTGGACGACCAGCGTCGGGCGGCTGTTCGACGCGGTGGCGGCGCTGTGCGGCGTGCGGAGCGAGATCCATTACGAGGGGCAGGCCGCAATCGAACTCGAGGCAACCTGCGACCCCCGCGAACGGGGGGCGTATCGGATGCCGGTGCGGTCCCGCGGGGAGCGCCTGACCATCGATCCGCGCGAGACGATCCGCGCCGTGGCCGCCGACGTTGAGCGCGGCGCACCGATCGGCAGGGTGGCGAGCCGCTTTCACCGCGGTCTGGCCCGCGCGACCGCGGCCGCGTGCGCGCGGGCCGCCGCGGAGAATCGTTGCGACGTGGTCGTGCTCTCCGGTGGCGTGTTCGCCAACCGGCGGCTGCTGGAGTTGACTACGAGCGAGCTGAGGGCGGCGTCGCTGCGCGTCCTCGTTCCCGAGCGCCTGCCCCCGGGCGACGGGGGTATCTCGTACGGTCAGGCGGCGGTCGCGGCGTCACGGATCACGGCGGGGGAGCTGAGCCCGTGTTGAGGCGCCTGCACGCCTCGCTCGACCCGGGCCAGCGGCGCTCGCTCGCCTTCATGGCCGTGGTCGTGCTCGCGCTCCATGTGGCCGGCGTCGTACTGCTGATCGCAGCGCTCGCCGCGCACCACGCGGCGGTCGGGCGGCCGGGGGCGATCGCGATCGGCACAGGTGTCACGGCATACGTGCTCGGGCTGCGCCATGCGTTCGACGCCGACCACATCGCCGCGATCGACAACACGACGCGCAAGCTGATGGCGGAGGGCAAGCGCCCGATGAGCGTGGGCTTCTGGTTCTCCCTCGGTCACTCCACGATCGTCTTCTTGCTCGCCTTCTTGTTCGCGGCCGGTGTGCGCGCGCTCGGCGGCGAGGTCCGCGCCGGCGACTCGACCCTGCACAATGTCGGCGACTGGATCGGGTCGGGCGTATCCGGCACTTTCCTGTACGTCATCGCCGGGCTGAACCTCGTCGTTCTGTGGGGCATCGCCAAGGTGTTCCTCGAGATGCGCGCCGGCTCCTACGACGAACAGGAGCTCGAAGAGCAGCTGCGCCGCCGCGGGCTCATGAATCGGTTCTTCGGCCGCCTGGGCGGCGCCATCACCGCCCCGTGGCAGATGTACCCGCTCGGCCTCCTGTTCGGGCTCGGCTTCGACACGGCCACCGAGGTGGCGCTGCTGTTCCTGGCCGCGGGCGCCGCCGGGGCCGGGTTGCCCGTCTACGCGATCCTGTGCCTGCCGCTCCTGTTCGCCGCCGGCATGTCGCTGCTCGACACGATCGACGGATCGTTCATGAACTTCGCCTACGGCTGGGCGTTCTCCAAGCCGGTCCGCAAGATCTTCTACAACCTCACGATCACCGGGCTATCGGTGGCGATCGCACTGGTCATCGGGACGATCGAGTTGTCCGGCCTGCTCGCCCGCAAGCTCGGGGCGCAGGGCTCGTTCTGGTCCTGGTGGGAGAACATCGACATCGGCACCCTCGGGCTGATCATCGCCGGGCTGTTCGCGGCGGCCTGGGTGGCGGCCCTGGCGATCTGGCGGCTTGGCCGGATCGAGGAACGCTGGGAAGTGAGAGCTTCTCAGCGCAGCGGCGTCTGATCGAGCTTTTCACACAGCTCGAGCACCGACTCGAATACCGCCTTGGCGCCGGCAGCCTCGAGCTCGTCCACGCCGAAACCACCTGTGCGGACCGCAACCGTAGGTACCCCCGCCTTGCCCGCCGCTTCGACGTCCCACGTCGTGTCGCCGACCATCACCGCATCATCGGGCGAGCCCCCTGCTCGCTCGAGCGCGGCGCCGACCAGGTCCGGCGCCGGTTTGGTCGACTCCACGTCAGCCGACATGGTCCACGAGTCGGCCAGCTCGCGGGCGTCGAGCAGGTCGAGGTAATGGTCGACCTCGTCGGCCTTGGCCGAGCTCGCCAACACCACCGTATGGCCGCGCGTCTTCAGCTGCTCGATCAGCTCGCGCGAACCGGCCATCGGCCGAACCTCTTCGATTAGCTGGAAGTACAGGACCTTCTCCGCGCCGCGGATGTCGTCGCCCTTGTCCTCCTCGGTCCGCTCGTCGGTCAGCGCGCCGACGAGCTGGTCCCCGCCCATGCCGATATGGCGATGAATGCGCCAGATCGGCAGCACGATGTCGTGCTGGCGAAAGGCGCGGTACCAGGCGATCGCGTGGTGATAGTTGGTGTCGACGAGAGTCCCGTCGATGTCGAGGATGGCCACGGTCATCGGTCCGCTCCTTCTACCCAGTGCGGACGTCCTCATCACGCAACGGCAATGTTCCGCTCAGGAGGCGTGCCATCGCGGTAGGCGGGGTGACGCGAGCCGGGGACGGGTCGGCGGCGAGGCGCGTGGCGATCCAGCCGAGGTCGAGCCTGAGCACTGCCGCCGAGCCGATCACGATCGTGTTGCCGCCTCGGCCGCCGAGCGCCCACGTTTGCGGATAGGCCTCGGCCAGCGCGGCGGCGACCGCGCGCACGTCGCGCGCTGAGCGGTCGTCGAGGACGTTGATCAGCGCCAGCGGCGCCACCCGCGCGACATCGGCCAAGGCCTGAAGCGTGATCAGGCGCCGGGGCACGGTGGCGGCCACGAACGCATCCATGGCGATCGCGTCCCAGCTGGCTGCGCCCTGGTCTGCCACGAACGCCCGCCCCTCGGCCAGTCGCACGCGCAGGCCCGGCGCCCGCCGCAGGCCGAGATGCTCGCGCGCGACGGCCAGCACATCGGGATCGACCTCACAGACCTCCTGGCGCCCCTCCGGGTCCTCTGCGGCCAGCGCGCGGGCCAGCGCGCAGGCTCCGCCGCCCACGTGGATGACCCGTCTGGCTCGCGCAGCGCGCAGGACGATCCGCATCCACCGCATGTAGTCGAACTCGAGATGGGTCGGATCGGCCAGGTCGATGTAGGAGGCCTCCATGTCGCCCTGGCGTAGGAGCCGTCCCGACGGGCGGAGCGGATCGCGCTCGGCGATCAGCTCGCCGCGGCGGGCGATCGTGGTGGGGACGCCGCGCCTTCGAGGCACGGAGCAAAGGCTGACACGCGTCCGCCGCGCGCGCGCCTACGCTGCTACGCGCGTTCCCGATGACTTCGGTGCGAACGAAAGCCACACTGACGCTCGCCGCCGCCCGCCGGATCGCCCTGGCGGCGCAGGGGTTCGGCCGCCCCCACCCGATCCGCGCACCCGACAGCGGCCAGATCGTTCGTCTGGTGCGGCGCCTCGGCGCGCTCCAGCTCGACTCGGTCAACGTCTTCATGCGTGCGCACTACATGCCGGTCTTCTCCCGGCTCGGCCCCTACGACCGCGCGCGGCTTGATCGCCTCGCCGGCCACGGCGACGGAGCAATGGATCGCCGGCTGGTCGAGTACTGGGCCCACGAGGCTTCGCTGATCCCGGTGGAGCTGCATCCGCTGCTGCGCTGGCGGATGGCCGACGTCGACCGGGAGGCGTGGCGCACGATCTCCAGAGTGGCGCGCCAGCAACCTGACCTGGTAGCCGAAACCCTCCAGCTGGTCGTCGATCAAGGCCCGATTCGCGCGCGGGACACCGGCGCGGTGCCGTCCGAGCCGCGGCCCGGTCAGATGTGGAACTGGCACGAGGGCAAGGTCGCGCTCGAGCATCTGTTCTTCACCGGAAAGATCGGCGCGGCGCGCCGGGTCAACTTTGAGCGCCTGTACGACACGATCGAGCGCGTGCTCCCGGGTGACGTCCTGGATCGACCGACGCCAAGTCCCGCCGATGCCCAGCGTGAGCTGATCCGGATCGCCGCGCGGGCCCTTGGCGTGGCCGCCGAGCCCGATCTCGGCGACTACTTCCGGCTCCCGCGCGCGGCGTCCAAAGCGCGCGTGGCGGAGCTGGTCGCCGCCGGGGAGCTGATCGAAGTCGACGTGGAGGGGTGGAGCGCGCCCGCCTACCTGTGGCCGGACGCGCGACGGCCCCGCCGGATCCGCGCGCGCGCGCTCCTGTCGCCCTTCGACTCGCTGATCTGGTTTCGCCAGCGGACCGAGCGGCTGTTCGGCTTCCGCTACCGGATCGAGATCTACACGCCGGCCGCGAAGCGCATCTACGGCTACTACGTGCTCCCGTTCCTGCTCGGCGAGGAGCTGGTGGCAAGGGTCGACCTGAAGTCCGACCGCACGCACGGCGCGCTGCTCGTTCAGGGCGCCTTCGCCGAGCCCGGCGTCGATCGCGTCCACGTGGCCCGCGAGCTGGCCGACGAGCTGGGCCTGGTGGCGGGTTGGCTGGGGCTGGACCGCGTCGTGGTCGCGCGCCGGGGGGACCTCGCCGGTGCGCTGGCCCCGGTCGCGCGCCGGGGGGACCTCGCCAGTGCGCGGGCGGCGGGGGTGGTTGGCGCCGCCGCGCGTGGGCGGGGCAGATAAAGGGCAGCCTTGCAGCACATGTCGGACTCGAGGATCAACGCCGGGGTCATCTACAAGGCGGTGCTGCTCGCGTTCGGGTTGGTCATCGCGGCGATGATCTTCCGGGCGCTGATCAGCCTGGTCCTCGGCCTTCTGGTCGTGGTGATCATCGCCACCCCGCTGTCGGCGTTCGCGGACTTCCTCCAACGTTGGCGCTGCCCGCGCCCGATCGGGGCCACGCTCGGGCTGTTGCTCGGACTGGCCGCGATCGGCGGTCTGGTGGCGCTGATCGTGCCGGTGTTCACCCGCGAGGTGAACGACTTCGCCCATTCGCTACCAGCCATCGGTGACGCCCTGTCTCGCCGGCTGGGGAGGCTGACCGGCTCCTCGCCGGCGCACATCACAGCCCAGGTCCAGCACTTCGTCACCAGCTACACGCACAACCCGTCCAGGCTGTTCGGCCCGGTGGCTCAGATCGGGGCGAGCGTCGCCGCCGGGCTGGCAGCGATCGTCGTGGTCCTCCTCACCTCGCTCTACACGGCGATCCATCCCGAGCCGCTCGTGCGCGGTCTGATCCGACTCTTCCCGATACCCCGCCGCCCGCACGTGCACCACATCCTGATGCGGCTGCGAACCGCCTACCTGGCCTGGCTGCGCGGGTTGCTGGTGGGCATGGTCGTACTGGGCGGCCTCACCTACCTCGGCCTGATGCTGGTGGGACTCAAGTTCGCGGCCTTCTTTGCCGTGTTCACGGCGGTGGCGATGATCGTCCCCTACTTCGGCGCCCTGGTCAGCTCAATCCCGCCGATTCTGTACGCGCTGACGATCTCGCCCCAAAAGGCGATCCTGGTGGCGATCATCTACATCCTTGCCCACCAGCTCGAGAGCAACGTGATTCAACCGCTCGTGGTGGCACGCACGGTCAAGCTGCATCCGGCGATGGTGGCGATCGGCGTCGTGGCCGTCGACCAGCTGTTCGGCTTCATCGGGTTGCTGATTGCCGTGCCGATCATCGCCACGGCCAGCATCCTGGTCGACGAGCTGTGGGTAAAGCCGCTGGAGCGGGGCGATGGCCTGGCCCCCACCGAGCAAATCCAGCGCTCGACCGCGGAGGGATTGACGTTCCGCGTGCGGCGCTGATCAGGGCTCGGTGCCGATCAGGCGTCGGAGTGCTGATCGGTGTCGCCGAGCGGCGAGTCATCGTCCGCCGGCGCGCCGGGCAGCTGGTCCGCCGCGGGGCTGTCAGCGCCTCCTTCGGCACCGGGCTCCTCGGGACGATCCTCGGGCGGCTCGCCTGTCTGTTCGCGTTCGCTGCGCTCATTCATGGAGAGCCGGTTACCCGCCGGCCCGGACGCCAATCCGCACGTGTGCGCAGACCTCCCGCGGGGTAGCTCGCGAGCATGGCCGAAACCGACCCGGAAGGACTGGCGGACCGTCTCGAGCACGAGGCCGACGATCTCGAGCACCGTAGCGAGGCGCTCGGCCGGCAGACCAAGGACGTCTCCCAGGAGTGGGAGCGCAAGCGCTCCGATCCGGCCGTGCCCGGCGCGCCCCCGCCGGAGGAGGAGGATGAGGATGAGGGTGCGCCACCCACCGGCGCTCCGAGCGGCAAAGGCGACGACGAGGGGTGAGCCCAAAGGCGACGACGAGCGCTGAGCCTAGCCCCTGAGCTTGGCGACGACGAGGGCTGAGCCTACCCCTTGAGCTTCGCGAGCAGGCCCTTGAGCCCCGTGTGCTCGGGCTCGCGGGGGATCGCCGCGTCCGCCCTCTCGGCGGTCTCGTTCTGGCGCTCGGTGATCCACTCGCCGCTCGGGGTCCGGCGGACCACGCCAACGCGCGTGCCGGCGAGGTCGTGTAGCCCACCGCCGTCGTCAACGCTCAGGAGCTGCTCGCCGCCAAGTGCCTCGGTGACGATGTCCTGGACACGGCTGGTGTCGAAGTGCTCGAGCTTTTGGTCGTTCAAGGTGGCGGCGACGGCGGCCAGCGCCCGCCCGATTTCCACCTCGGTTGCCATGTTTAGGCGCTACCCGACCGGCTACCGGGTTACGCATTCTGTTCGCGTGGTTACCGCCTCGGGGCCGTCGGTTTTCCTCACGACCCCCCGGGTAACGATCGGGCTGCCGATGAACAAGCGACGGCTGATCGCACCGTTCCTGCGCCAGCTCGGCGGCGACCCGTACGGCCTCGGCCGCGCAGCCCAGTCGGTCCACTCGGAGGAGCTGGTCGCTCGGACGCGGACGGCCGACAAGGTGGTCCAATCGATCTGTCCTTACTGCGCCGTCGGCTGCGGCCAGAAGGTCTACGTCAAGGACGAAAAGGTCATCCAGATCGAGGGCGACCCCGATTCCCCGATCTCTCGCGGTCGGCTCTGCCCCAAGGGGTCCGCGTCGGAGAACCTGGTCAACTCGCCGATGCGCGAGACGCGCGTCAAGTACCGGCGGCCCGGGGGGCGCGAGTGGGAATACATCAGCCTCGAACAGGCGACCGACATGATCGCCGAGCGGGTGATCGAGGTCCGCGCGCAGACCTGGGAGGAGGAAACCGAGGACGGCGAGCCGCTCAAGCGCACGCTCGGGATGCATTTCCTGGGCGGCGCCACGCTCGACAGCGAGGAGAACTACCTGATCAAGAAGTTCTTCACCGCGGCCGGCGCGGTCTCGATCGAGAACCAGGCCCGGATATGACATAGCTCAACCGTTCCCGGTCTGGGGACCTCGCTCGGGCGCGGCGGCGCCACCACCTTTCAACAGGATCTCCAGAACGCTGACTGCATCCTGATCATGGGCTCGAACATGGCCGAGCAGCACCCGGTCGGCTTCCAATGGGTGATCGAGGCCAAGGAGCGCGGAGCGAAGGTGATCCACGTCGACCCACGCTTCACCCGCACCAGCGCGATGGCCGACCGCCACGTGCCAATCCGGCCGGGCACCGACATCGCGTTCCTGGGCGGGATCGTCAACTACATCTTCGAGCACGACGCCTGGTTCAGGGAGTACGTCGAGCACTACACGAACGGCCCGGTGATCATCAACCGCGACCTTCAGGACACCGAGGACGCTTCCGGATTCTTCTCGGGCTGGAACCCCGCCCACAGTGCCTACGGGATCAGCACGTGGAGCTACGACAAAGCCGGCGGCGAGGCCACCGCCGGCAAGTCCGAGCAGCAGGCCGACGTCTCGGGCGAGCAGGCGCACGGCGCGCACGGCATGAAGCTCGAGGGCGGTCAGCCTCCCGAGCTCGACCCCGCCATGCAGGACGAGGGGTGCGTGCTGCAGTTGGTCAAGCGGCACTTCGGGCGCTACACCCCCGAGGTCGTGGCGGACATCTGCGGCTGTTCGCCGGAGGACTTCCTCGGGGTGGCCGCTGCGTTGTGCGAGAACTCCGGGCGCGAGCGCACGTCCTCGATCGTCTACTCGGTCGGCTGGACCCAGCACACCGTCGGGGTCCAGAACATCCGCGCCGCGTCGATCATCCAGCTGTTGCTGGGCAACATCGGCCGACCCGGCGGCGGCATCCTCGCCCTACGCGGACACGCCAACATCCAGGGCTCAACGGACATCCCGACCCTCTACAACATCCTCCCGGGGTACATCCCGATGCCCCACCCGCAGTCGCACCCCAGCCTCGACAAGTTCGTCGAGCTCAACGGTCCCGACACCGGCGCCTGGGGCAACCTGCGGCCGTACATCGTGTCGTTGCTCAAGGCGTGGTGGGGCGACGCGGCCACGGCCGAGAATGACTTCTGCTTCCCCTACCTGCCGCGCATCAACGGCGACCACTCCCATTACGCGATGATGCTCAAGGCGCTGGACGGCGGCGTGCGAGGCATGTTCTGCGTGGGCCAGAACCCGACGGTCGGCTCGGCCAATTCGAAGCTGATGCGCCTTGCGCTGGCCAAGCTCGACTGGTTGGTCGTGCGCGACTTCCAGCCAATCGAGTCGGCCACGTTCTGGAAGGACTCGCCCGAGCATGAGTCCGGCGAGGTCCGGCCCGAGGACATCCAGACCGAGGTGTTCTTCCTGCCCGCGGCGGCGCACACCGAGAAGGACGGAAACTTCACCAACACCCAGCGGCTGCTGCAATGGCACCACAAGGCGTGCGAGCCGCCCGGCGAATCTCGGTCCGAGCTGCACTGGGTCTACCACCTGGGCAAGGCGATCCGCGAGAAGCTGGCCGACTCGGAAGATCCGAAGGATCGGCCGATTCTCGATCTGACGTGGGACTACCCGCTCCAGGGCCCGCACGAGGAGCCCGACGCCGAGCACGTGCTGATGGAGATCTCCGGCCGCAAGCCCGACGGCACGTTCCTGTCCAGCTACGACGAGCTCGAGCAGGACGGCTCGACCGCCTGCGGCTCCTGGATCCACTGCGGGATCTACAAGGACGGCGTCAACCAGTCGGCGCGCAAGAAGCCCCACACCGAGCAGAACTGGGTGGCCCACGAGTGGGGCTGGGCGTGGCCCAAGGACA
>JAFAZZ010000296.1 GCA_019239375.1 Solirubrobacterales bacterium
CGGAGGCATGCCGCCCACGGCGGATCGCCCCGGACGCATGCCGCCCAGGGCGGATCGCCCCGGACGCATGAGGACGACGGCGGATTCACGGGATGTCCGGATCGATTCGTTCCTCTCCGAGACTGACGAGCGTTCGCTGGCCAACGACGTGCTCGACGGGCTGACCCGGCCGTTCAAGGAGATCCCGCCCAAACATTTCTACGATGCGCGCGGCTCGGAGCTGTTCGAGCGGATCTGCACCCTGGCGGAGTACTATCCCACCCGGGCCGAGCGGGAGATCCTGCTCGCCTACGCTGACCAGATCGTGTCGGCGACGGGCGCCGGCGAGCTGGTCGAACTCGGCTCGGGGTCGCCCGAGAAGGCGCGGATCCTGCTCGACGCGATGTCCAGCGCCGGGACCCTCCGCCGCTACGTCCCCGTCGACGTGTCGGAGAGCGCGCTCGAGGCGGCGGCGCGCGAGCTCGTAGACGAATTCGAAGAGCTGTCGATCCACGGCGTCATCGGTGACTTCGAGCGCCATCTGGACCGTGTCCCTCGATCCGCCATCGACGGCCCACCGCGGATCGTCGCGCTGCTCGGGGGCACGATCGGCAACTTCCTGCCTGGTACCCGCCGACGGCTCCTGAGCGAGATCGGCCGGCTGCTCGCGCCCCACGACCGGCTGCTCCTCGGAACCGACCTGGTCAAGGACCCCATGGTGCTCGAGGCTGCCTACGACGACGCTGACGGAGTCACCGCGGAGTTCAACCGCAACGTGCTGCGGGTCATCAACCGTGAGCTCGACGCCGACTTCGTCCCGGAGGCGTTCGAGCACATCGCTTTCTTCGACCGTCGGCACGATTGGATCGAGATGCGGCTGCGCGCCCGCCGGCCGTGCAGCGTGCTGGTTGCCGGGCTCGAACTTCGGGTGGAGTTCGCGGCTGGCGAGGAGCTCCGCACCGAGATCAGCGCCAAGTTCACCCGGCCGCGTGTGGAGGCCGACTTCCGCGCGGCGGGACTCGGCCTGGAGCGCTGGTACACGGACCGCGGCGGGCTGTTTGCGTTGTCGCTGGCCCGGCGCCTATAGGGTTCCGAGGTCATGCACATCGGAGGGAGCGGGGCACTCGTCGCCGGCGGCGCGTCAGGCCTCGGTGAGGCCACGGCGCGACGGCTGCATGCCGATGGAGCGCACGTGGTGATCGCAGACCGTGATGAGGCGCGCGGCCGCGCGTTAGCCGCCCGGCTGGG
Source organism: Solirubrobacterales bacterium (assembly GCA_019239375.1). Classification (GTDB taxonomy): domain Bacteria; phylum Actinomycetota; class Thermoleophilia; order Solirubrobacterales; family Solirubrobacteraceae; genus Palsa-465. The sequence goes on from JAFAZZ010000296.1 coordinate 1,228, forward strand.
CGAGCGGGCCGGGTTCGCGCCGGCCGACGTCACCGACCCGGACGCGGTGCAGGCGGCGGTCGACCAAGCCCTCGAGCTGGCGGTCCCCCTGCGGATCGCCGTTTCGTGCGCCGGCATCGGCTGGGCGGGCCGCGTGGTGGGCAGGCGCGGTGTCCACGAACTCGCGCCGTTCGAGACGGTTATCCGTGTCAACCTGATCGGCACCTTCAATGTCATGCGGCTGGCCGCCGGCGCTATGGCCGGGAACGAGCCGACGGAGGGCGGCGAGCGCGGCGTGTGCATCAACACGGCATCGATCGCCGCGTTCGACGGGCAGATCGGCCAGATCGCCTACTCGGCCTCGAAGGGGGCAATCGTGAGCATGACCCTTCCGGCGGCGCGCGATCTGGCGCCCCTCGGCGTGCGGGTGTGCGCGATCGCGCCCGGCACGTTCGACACGCCGCTCCTGGGCGCGCTTCCCGAGGACGCTCGGGAGGAGTTGCGCCGGGTCGTTCCCTTTCCCGCTCGCTTCGGCCGTCCGGACGAGTTCGCCGCACTCGTCGCCCACATCGCCGAGAATGAGATGCTCAACGGTGAGGTGATCCGGCTCGACGGCGCGCTGCGCATGCCTCCCCGTTAGCACCCACTCGCCGGCGGCGGGGCGCTAGCTGAGCCGTTCGATCAGCATCGCCTGGCCCATACCGCCGGCAACGCACATCGACTCGATCCCCAGCGTCCCGTCCATGGCGCGCAGGCCGTTGATCAGCGTGGTCATGATGCGTGCCCCGGTCATCCCGAACGGGTGGCCGAGCGCGATCGCGCCACCGAACGGGTTGAGCTTCTCATCAGGGATCCCGAGCTCGTCCTTGCAGGGCACGATCTGGGCGGCGAAGGCCTCGTTGATTTCCACGATGTCGACGTCGTCGATCTTGACGCCGCCCGCCTCGAGCAGCGCCTGGATCGCGGGGATCGGGCCGAGGCCCATGATCTCCGGACGGATGGCCGCGACGGTGGAAGCCAGGATCCGCGCCTTGGGCTGGAGGCCGAGGCGCCTGGCCTTCGCGTCGGACATGATCAGGACCGCGGCGGCGCCGTCATTGAGCGGGCAGGCGTTGCCGGCGGTGACCGTGCCCTCCGGCCTGAAGGCCGGCCGCAGCTGGGCCAGGGCCTCCATGGTGGTGCCCGGGCGTGGCCCGTCATCCTTGCTCATCACCGTGTCCGCTACCTCGATCTCGTTGCCCTCCTTGTCCGTCTCGGTGTGCGCGGGAACCGGCACCGGCACGATTTCGGCATCGAAGTGGCCTCCGTCCCGCGCGTCGACCGCGCGGTTCTGAGAGATCACCGCCCACTCGTCCTGCTGCTCACGCGTGACGTGACAGCGCTCGGCCACGTTTTCGGCGGTCAAACCCATCGGGATGTAGACGTCGTACGGGGCGTCGCTCGACCCGCCCAACTGAGGGTGTTTGGCCTCCTCCATCATCCCGGCCCCCAGCCCGGCCCGCGACACCGCCTCCACGCCGGCCGCGATGTACTGGTCCCCCTCGCCGGACTTGATCGCGTGAAAGGCCATCCGGATCGTCTGCAACGACGAGGCGCAGAAGCGGTTTACGGTGCACGCGGGCACGTGGTGGTCGATACCCGCCAGCAGCGCCGCGTTGCGGGCGACGTTGTAGCCCTGCTCGCCCACCGACGATGCCGCGCCCATCATCACATCGTTCGTCTCCGCGAAGTCGACCGCGGGGTTGCGCTCGATCAGCGCGCGCAGGGGGAGCGCCGCCAGATCGTCGGCACGCACGGTCTTCAGCGAGCCCCTGCCGGCTCGGCCGATGGGGGTTCTGATGGCGTCGACGATGACGGCTTCCGGCATAGGTATTGCTCCTGTTCGAGGTCGGTTTCGTTAGGGTCCGTATGAAAATAAGGCTTGGCACTGGATGCGGCCTGAATGCCTTCGCGGATGCGGCACCGGCGCGTGCGCACCGTAGCGCTGCTACTACCGCGCACGCGCCGGCACCGCCCCGCTCGCCCCCAGACCGCCCCAGCACCAATCTTATTTCCCTACGGACCCTCAAAGGCCGAGACCCCGCACGCCCTTCTCGTCCCACCCGAGGTGGTGGGCGAGCTCGTGGCGGAGCGTGCGGGTTACCTGCGCACGCAGGAGGTCCGGATCATGGCCGAAGTCGCGTAGCAGGGTGTCGCGGAAGATCACGATGCGGTCGTGGAAGTAGTCCTGAGCGGCGGTGTCGCCCTGGTATAGCCCATAGGCGCGGGACCGGCGTCCGCTGTCGGAGACCACGACGGCCACGTGCTCGAGCGCGCGGTGGAACTCGAGCGGAAGATCGTCGATGGCGCGGCGCACGAGCGCCCTGAAGTCCTCCTCGTCGTGCGGATCGAACAGATCCGCGTCTTCGTCGGAGTCGTCATCGTCCTCCCACGACTCCCAGGAGCCCTCGGCGGCCAAGCGTTCGGTCCGCTGCACGAGCGCCTCGAAGTCGACCTCCGACTCGGGATCGCGCCAGCCGGCCAGGCGGATCATGACCAGTACGACCGCTCCGCCTACGATCACCGCGCCGGCCCCGAACACCGCGATGCCCTGCAGCAGGCGCACGGGGGGCGACTCGCTGAAGCCAGCGATCAGGCTCACCGCACCCAGGCCGATGGTCAGCGCGGCGAGGGCCGAGAGCAGCACGCGACGGAGGGTGGGCGGATCGGACTGCATCATCACTAGCGTAGGGTGCGGGCGATCACGAGCCGCTGGATCTCGTTCGTGCCCTCGTAGATCTGAGTGATCTTCGCGTCGCGGAGCATGCGTTCGACCGGGTACTCCTTGACGTACCCGTAGCCGCCGAGAACCTGCACCGCCTCGACCGTCACGTTCATCGCCACGTCTGAGCAGAAGAGCTTGGCCATCGCCGAGTACTTGCCGAGGTCGCCGTCGCCCCGGTCGACCTTGGCACACGCTTGATAAAGCAACTCCCGCGCCGCGGCGCACTGTGTCTCCATGTCCGCCAACTTGAACTGGATCCCCTGGAAGGCGTTGATCGGCTGGCCGAACTGGCGGCGCTCGCGCGCGTAGGCGACGGCGTAGTCGGTGGCGCCCTGAGCGATCCCCAGCGCCTGCGCGCCCGCCCCCAGGCGCGAGCGGTCGAGCGTGGCCATCGCCACCTTGAAGCCGTGCCCGACCTCGCCGAGCACGTTCTCCTCGGGCACGCGCACGCCGTCGAAGATCGGCTGGCCGGTGGGCGAGCCGCGGATGCCCAGCTTGTGCTCGAGCTTGCCGACGCTGAAGCCAGGGCGGTCGGCCTCGACCACGAACGCGGTGATCCCGTGGGAATGTCCCGCCTCCGGATCCGTCACCGCGAATACCACGTAGAAGTCGG
>JAFAZZ010000392.1 GCA_019239375.1 Solirubrobacterales bacterium
GCCAGGTCGAAGCGGAACCCGTCGACGTGCATCTCGCTTACCCAGTAGCGCAGCGAGTCCATCACCAGTCGCCGGACGATCGGGCTGGCCATGTCGATCGTGTTCCCGGTGCCGGTCAGGTTGTCGTAGTACTGCGGCTGCCCGGGAACGAGCTGGTAGTACCCCGCGTTGTCGATCCCCCGAAAGCACAGCGTGGGTCCGTCCTCGTTGCCCTCTGCCGTGTGGTTGAACACAACGTCCAGGATCACCTCGATGCCCGCCGCATGCAGCGCCTTGACCATCGCCTTGAACTCGTCGATCTCACTGCCCGGCGGATCTCCCGCACGACGCGCGGAGGAGTAGGCGCCGTGCAGCGCGAAGTAGCCGATCGTGTCGTAGCCCCAATAGTTGGTCAGCCCCTCCCCGGCCAGGATCCCGTTGGTGACTGACTGGTGGACCGGCAGGAGCTCGACCGCGGTCACACCCAGCCCCCGCAGGTAGTCGATCACCGCGGGATGGGCCAGCCCGGCATAGGTCCCCCGATCCGCCCGAGGCACGCCAGGATGAAGCTCGGTGAAGCCCTTGACGTGTAGCTCATAGACGACGCTGTCGGTCAGCTCGTGGCCAAGGGGCACGTCGCCAGCCCAGTCGAAAGTGCTCTGCACGACGACCGACCGCGGGGCATCGCGCGCGGAGTCCGTGCCGTCGGCCGCGTCCGGGTCGCCCGCGGCGGCCCCGTTCCAGGATGACTTCCAGGCCAGGTTGCCCGTGATCGCCCGCCCGTACGGGTCCAGCAGCAACTTGGCCGAATTGCACCGCGCACCGGAAGTGGATGGCGAGAACGGCCCTGTGACGCGGAAGCCGTACTCCCGGCCGGGCGCGATCCCCGGAAACGACCCGTGCCAGACGTCGCCATCGACCAGGGTCAGTGATTGCTTGGTCTCGTTGCCGGCGGCATCGAACGTGCAGAAGGCGACGGACTCGGCGACGGTTGAGTACAGCGCCACGTTGACGCCAGCGCCCACGAAGCTCACTCCGAGAGGATGCGGATAGCTCGGCTGCTCGGACATCGTCAAACCCCGCGTCCGCGGAGGCACCAACTGGCTGCCGCAGGTGACTGACTGGCTCTCGCTGGGCTCCCTAAGAAGGCTATCTGGTGCTGCGTTACCCCGGCGGGCGAGGAGAGATCCATTGCGGTCCGTAACCCACTCGCCAGCCCGACTGCACGCGTCATACTCCGCGCAAAAGCTGGTATGCCGGCGCTGGACGCGAGATATCAGGCGGCTAGCGGCAACCCGGCCACGAACTTGGCGATCACCGGGGTGATCACGTTCGGCTTGACTGCATGTTTCTGGCCCGGGAGCTCGTGCAGGGTCGCGTTCGGGAGCACGTCCGCCAGCGAACAGGATGCGTGCTTGAGGCTTGGGTAGGTCTTTGAGCCGTACACGACCAGGGTCGGGCAGGTGACTGTGGCCCACTCTTGCGCGCGCAGCCGCGATCCGTGCATGTTCTCGTCACCGAGCGCAAGGTAGTCGAACATCAACGTGCGTCCGTTGGCGCCGAACCGCTTGAACGCCGGCATCACAGACATCACCGTCACGACCGGGCCAGGCATGCCGACGTTGCGCAGGAAAAGCTTGGCTGCGCCTATTCGGTCGTCAGCTTCGATCAGCGGCTCGAGCCGCGCGGCGTAGTCGTCGCGCGGGAATTTGGCCGTCGGGTCGGTCTTGAACGGGGCCTCGTACAGGACCAGCTTCTCGGTCGGGAGCCCCGCCGCCGCTGCGCGCAGCGCGAGCGCACTGCCGGACGAGTAGCCCCATAGTGACGCCTGGCCGCCCGCCGCATCGATCAGGCGGCGAGGTCCTCGACCTCGCGCTGGACCGACGCCGGCCCGGCCGGGCCGCTGTCGCCTCGGCCGCGGCGATCGTAGTTGATCACCGTGTAGTGCTCGGACAGAGCGGTGGCGATGCGCTCCATGGTTTTGAACTTGCGGTACCCGAGCGCGCCGTTGACGAGGATCACCGCCGGACCCTCGCCGAAGCGGTCGTATGCAATCCGCGTGCCGTCTGCTGATGTCACCGTATACATGCTGTCCTCCGTCGCACTTGGGTCCCGGCAAGTAGGACCGCCCGCGAGCGGCAAACTCATCGGTGCGCTTCGTGACTCGGACACTTGAGCGAGCTATCCATCACGCGCACGGGATCTGCGACGCTGCTCCGCTTCCTGATTACCTCACGCAGACTCGTCGACTCCTCGGTCGGGTGGGCTGCCGACGAGTTCTCGG
>JAFAZZ010000407.1 GCA_019239375.1 Solirubrobacterales bacterium
CGAGTTGTGGAGCACGGTCTGAAGGAACTGGCTCAGGAAGAAGATCGAGCCGAACATCCCGAAGTACATGGCCAGCGAGATGGCGTTGGTGACGGCGAAGCCCCGGTTGGCGAAGAACTCCATCGGGAGCATCGGCTCGGCCGTGCGCAGCTCCTGCACGATGAAGGCCAGGACGAGCACGGCGCCAGCGGCCAGACCGATCACGACCTCCGGGTTGGACCAGCCGAGCGACTGCGAGCGCACCAGGCCAAAGACGATGCCGAACAGCCCGCTCGAGGCGAGCGCGAGTCCGGCGAGATCGAGGTGCTTGACCTCGCCCCGGCTTTCGGTGAGCCTGCTCGCCGCCAGCGGGATGAGGGCGATGCCGATCGGCACGTTGACCCAGAAGATCCAGTGCCAGGACGCCAGCTGGGTGAGCGCGCCGCCGACGAGCGGGCCGAGCGCCACCCCGATGCCGCTGATGCCCGACCAGATACCCAGTGCCAGGCCCCGCTGCTCGGGCGGGAACGCCTCGGCCAGCAGCGTCAAGGTCAGTGGAGTCACGAGCGCCGCGGCGACCCCCTGCACGGCCCGGGCACCGACCAGGAATCCGATCGTCGGGGACAGCGCAGCCGCGGCCGAGCCGGCCGTGAACAGCGCGACGCCGGCGATGAACATGCGCTTGCGCCCAAGGCGATCGCCGAGGGCGGCGCCGGTCAGCAGCAGGACCGCGTAAGCGAGCACGTACGCGTTGACCGTCCACTCGAGCGTCTGGACCGAGGCGCCGAGATCCATGCGAATGCTCGGCAGGGCGACGTTCACGACCAGGTTGTCGAGAACCATCATGAACAGCCCGATCGAGACGATCGCCAGAGTCCAGCCTCGGCGTGGGTTCGTGGTGGTTGATTGCATAGCTCGCTCCCTTACTTAGTGAATGCTAACTAAGCACAGATTAGCAGCCACTAATAACTTGTCAAGGGGCGGTCGCGCGAAAGTTGGGTGAGGCCCGCTTACAGGGTGATTCGCCGGCCGGCGCGCCCCGGCCGCGGCAGCGCGGCATGGGCCGCGGCCAGCGCCTCGACGCGCCGGCGCACCTCCTCGCGGACCGGCGCGGCACGGCCCGCGGTGGCGTCGACGTGCACGAGCATGTGCTCGCCCGTCGCCACCGGCGCCTCCTCGCCGAGGCGGGTGATCACGTGGAAGAGATGCAGGCGCTTGTCGTCGGAGCCGAGCACCTGGGTGGCGGCGTGGACGCGATCGCCGGCGTAGAGCTGGCCGAGGTGGGAGATGTGGGTCTCAACCGTGTAGTAGCTTCGACCCGCGCCGACATAGCTTGAGTCGACGCCGATGTAGCGGAGCAGCGCGTCGGTGGCCTCGCCGAGCAGGTCGAGGTAACGGCTCTCGGTGACGTGGCCGTTGTAGTCGATCCAGTCCGGCGGGATCTCGCGCGAGTAGAGGGCGAGCGGACCGTCGCCGTCCAGCGAGGCCGCCGGGGGCGCGGGCACGACGTCCAGGAGACCCCGCTCCCAGGCGGCCACCGTCAGGCCGGCGCCGGTGCCGCGTGCCCGCAGGGCCTGGAGGATCGCGACGAGAGCGTCGTCACGCTCGCGCTCGAGCTCGGCGACGGAGCGTCCGGCCGCCTGTGCATCGGACTGGTGAGCGACCTTGTCGAGAAAATCGAGCGTCAGCTCGGGGACATCGACGAGCTTCGTCCACGGCAGCGCCAGCGCCGGCCCGAAGTGCTCCATGAAGGCGCGCATGCCGGCCTCGCCGCCGGCCAGCCGGTAGGTGAGGAAGGTCCCCATGATCGCCCACCGCAGGCCGGCCCCGTAGCGAACCACGTCGTCGACCTCGGCCACCGTGGCCACGTCGTCGTGCACCAGCCACAGCGCCTCGCGCCAGAGGGCCTCGAGCAGGCGATCGGCGATGAAGCCGTCGATCTCGTGGCGCAACGCGAGCGGATGCATGCCGACGGCGCGGTAGAGCGCCGCAGCACGGCCGACGGTCTCGGCGGCCGTTCGCTCACCGGCGCAGAGTTCGACGAGCGGCAGCAGGTACACCGGGTTGAACGGATGGCCGACCGTGAAGCGCTCCGGGTGCTCCATCTCGGTCTGGAGGAGAGACGGCCGCAGGCCCGAGGTCGAGGAGGAGAACAGGACCTCAGGCCCGGCGGCGGCGCTCGCCGCGGCGAGAAGGCGCTGCTTGAGCTCGAGGCGCTCGGGGGCCGACTCCTGGACGAGCTGGACACCCACTGCCGCCTCCTCCGGCGAGTCGACGATCGTGAGCGAGCCTTCGCGCGGGAGCGGCAGCGCGGTGAGCTTGGCGTAGGCCCGGCGCGCGTTGTCGAGCAGCCGCCCGACGTGTCGGGACGCTTCGGGGTCTGGGTCATAGAGCTTGACGTCGACGCCGTTGAGCAGGAAGCGAGCCGCCCAGCCGCCTCCGATCACCCCGCCGCCCAGGAGGCCTACCGAGGAGGGGCCGAGGGGGCCTTCTGAGGGGGGTGGCGCGTGAGACACGGCGATCGCGGCGCGTGGGCCTCAGGCACGGGTGCGCAGCGAGAGCGCCTCGCGCACGTCGTCGGGCCCGAGGACCCGCACGCCCATACCGTCGAGCAGGCTCACGGCGCGCTCGACCAGCTCGGCGTTGGTGGCGAGGCGTCCACGCGAGAGATACAGGTTGTCCTCGAGACCAACCCGGACATTGGCGCCGACCACCGGCGCGAGCGCGGCATACGGCAGCTGCAAGCGGCCGATGGCGAACGCGGAGTACACGGCGCCGGCGGGCAGCCGAGCCACCATAGCCCGCAGCGTGCCCAGATCGGCCGGTGCTCCGTACGGGATCCCCATGCACAGCTGGATCAGGGGTGGATCGTCGATCAGTCCCTCGGCGATCAGCTCGTGCACGAGGACCAGGTGGCCCGTGTCGAACACCTCGAGCTCGGGGCGGACGCCGAGCTCCTGCACGCGGCCGGCCATGGCGCGCAGCATGCCCGGCGTGTTGGCCATGATGTACTCGCCGCCGGCGGCGAAGTTCATCGTGCCGCAGTCGAGCGTGCAGATCTCCGGCATGAGCTCCTCGACGTGGGCCAGCCGATCACGCGCGCCGGCCATGTCGGTTCCGTCCACATCGGGCGGCAGAGGCGAGTCGACGCCCCCCAGCACGAGGTCCCCGCCCATGCCGGCCGTCAGGTTCATCACCGGATCGACATCGGCAGCGTCTCGAATGCGCTCGATCACCGCGCGGAACAGGGCCGGGTCTCGCGCCCCGCGGCCGCTCACCGGGTCGCGCACGTGGATATGGACGACCGCCGCCCCGGCTCGCGCCGCCTCGAGCGCGGAGTCTGCGATCTGGTCCGGCGTCACCGGGATGTGCCGGCTGCGCCCGGCCGTGTCGCCGGCGCCGGTCACTGCGCAGGTGATGAACGCCTCGGAGAGCATTCGTGCCTCCTCCCGGACCCGAGTCCGGCCACATCGAGCAGGATCTGCTCCCAGTGGCGGTACTGCACGTCGTGCCCTTCACCCGGATAGCCCCGCAGCGCAGCCACCCGCGGCAGGATCCGGCGCCACGCCTGCACGTGCTCGACCGGCACCAAGTCGTCGTCGTAGCCCCAGTAGAGGTATGCCGGCGCGTAGAGCCCGCTCAGGTCGGGCAGGGGCTGAGACGTCAAGAGGCGCCATTCGTGGGCCAGCGCAGGATCAGCCGCCAGGTGCGCCGGCTGGGCGTACAGCACCGACGCCGTGCCGCACGAAGCCAGCAGGGGTCCGGCGGCCGCCGCCGCGAGATGCAGCGAGAGGACCCGCTGGGCAGCGCCGGCCGCGAGCGCGGCGGCGTACGGCGCCCCGCCCGAGATCCCCACCGCGGCAAACCGTCGCACGCGCAACGTGTCGAGCACCGAGACTACATCGTCCACCGCGTCGCCATAGCCCAGCGACGGATCGAACGGCGTCATCCCGAAGCCGTTGCGCTCGACGCTGATCACGCGCAGCTGCAGCCGCTCGCGCGACTCACTTGCGAACTCGGTCTCGTCGAACGCGCCGAGGTCGGTGCCGAGCCCGCCGAAGTACACCAATGGCCTGAAGCCCTCCTCGCCGGTGTCGATGAAGCGCACGCGGCGGCGCGCGCGAGGCACGATCGTGTGCTCAGCGGCTGTGGCCATTGCGGCTCAGAGCCGCCTCGATCGTCGGCGTGTTGGCGAGCAACTGTCTGGTGTAGTCGGCTTTGGGTGCCTCGAACACGTCGCTTATCGCGCCGGTCTCCACGATCCGCCCCTCGGTCATCACCGACACGCGGTCGGCGATCGTGCGGATCAGCGCGAGGTTATGGGTGATGAACAGGATGCTGAGCCCGGTCTGCTTGCGCAGCTCGGCCAGCAGCTCGACGATCGCGGCCTGTACGGACACGTCCAGCGCCGAGGTGATCTCGTCGCACACGAGCACCCACGGCTCGGCGGCGAGCGCCCGCGCGATCGCGACGCGCTGGCGCTCCCCGCCGGAAAGCTGGTCCGGGTAGCGGTCGGCCGCCCGGGCCGACAGCGCGACCCGCTCGAGACACTGCTCCACGCGCTGGTCGCGGTCGCGCTTGGCGCCCGGGTCAAACAGCGCGAGCTGGCGCGCGATCGTCTGGCCGATCGTGCGCCGCGGGTTCAGCGACGCGTACGGGTTCTGGAAGATGTACTGGATCCGCTGGCGCGCCTCGGCGCTGCGCTGGCGAGCTGCGCGGGCCAGCTCTGTCTCGCCGAGCTTGACCGCGCCGGTGTAGTCGTGGTGCAGGCCCGAGATGCAGCGGGCGAGCGTTGTCTTCCCGCTGCCCGACTCGCCCACCAGCGCCAAGCACTCGTTGCGCGCGACGGCAACGTTCACGTCGAACAGGGTCTGTCGCTTGATGTAGCGCGCATCGAGGTGCTCAGCTGCCAGTACGACCTCGCCAGAGCTCGCGGGCGCCGGCGCCCGCCCCTGAGCCAGCACGGGGCCGTCCTGCGGCGTGTCATCGGCCCGGTAGCAGCAGACCCAGTGGCCGGGCTCATACTGCACCGCTTCCGGGAAGGACTCCCGGCAGCGGGCGACGGCGTGCAGACAACGCGGCTCGAAGAAGCACCCCTGCGGCCGGTGTCCCGGCAGCGGCGCGTGGCCCGGGATGCCCTCGATCGGCCGCTTGCCCTCCAGGTCGGGCACCGCCCGCAGCAGCCTGCGCGTGTACGGGTGGCGCGGCCGCGAGAACATCACGTTGCGCGGCCCACGCTCGACGATCCGCCCCGCGTACATGACCGCGACCTTGTCGGCCAGCTCGGCCACGACAGCGAGGTCGTGGCTCACGTACAGCGCGGCGACCTGGTGGTTCTGGCACAGCTCGCGGATCGTCTGCAGCACGCGGGCCTGGGTGGTCACGTCGAGGCCCGTGGTCGGCTCGTCGCAGACGATGACGTGCGGCCGGCAGGCGAAGGCCATGGCAATCGCCACGCGCTGCTGCTGCCCGCCGGAGAGCTGGTGCGGGTAGCGCTTCAGGAAATCGTCGGCCGGCGGCAACGCCACTTCCTCGAGCGCCTCACGCACCCGCGCGTCGCGCTCCTGTTCGCTGCTCGAGCCCTTGTGAGCCTCGAGCATCTCGGAGAGCTGGCGCCCGATCCGGAGCGCCGGGTTGAGCGCCGTCCCCGGGTCCTGGGGGATGTAGGCGACGGTGCCGCCGCGCAGCCGGCGCAGCTCGCCCAAGGCCATCTTGCGCACGTCGTGCCCATCGATCAACACGTCCCCGCCGACGACCTGGCCGCCGGGACGGCAGTAGCCCATCAGCGCCATCCCCACCGTGGTCTTGCCGCTTCCCGACTCGCCCACCAGTCCCAGCACCTCGCCGGCAACCACGTCGATGACGATCCCGTCGACGACATCCGTGCCGTCGCGCACCAGCTCGATGCGCAGGTTGCGCACCTCGACTGCGCCGGTGCTCGCGGGCGGCTTGGGCTCTGCGGTCGCCGTCATGGTCACTCTCCTCGGTCGATCCCGATCACGACACGGGCATAACTGTCGGTCATCAGCCCGGTGCTGACGGTCAGGAGCGCGATGGCCAGCACCGGCAGCATCACGCCCCATGGCTGCACGATCAGAGATAGCCGGTTCTCGTTGATCATCAGCCCCCAGTCGGCATTAGGCGGCTGGATCCCCAGGCCGAGGAAGCTGATGGCCGCGATGAGCCCTATGGAGTAGGTCAGCCGCAGCCCCGTCTCCACCATCAGCGGGCTGGTGACGTTGGGCAGGAGCTCGCCGAAGATCACGCGCCGGCGAGGTTCCCCGACCGCCTCGGCGGCCTTGACGAAGTCCCGCTCGACCACCTGCTGG
>JAFAZZ010000147.1 GCA_019239375.1 Solirubrobacterales bacterium
TGGGGGCAAGGTGAATGAGGCCGAGGCCAGGGCGGCGCGCGAGCGGATCGAGCTGACGACGCGGCTGGAGGCTGTCGGCGAGGCTGACCTGGTGGTCGAGGCGGTCCCCGAGGATGAGCGGCTGAAGCTCGAGGTGATGGGTGCGATCGACGAGGTGGTGTGTGCGGACGCGATCGTGGCCTCGAACACGTCATCGATCCCGATCGCCGAGCTCGCCCAGGCGATCCGCGACCCGAGCCGCGTGCTCGGGCTGCACTTCTTCTCGCCGGTGCCGGTGATGATGCTGGTGGAAGTTGTGATCGCGCTCGACACCAGCTCCGAGACGGTGGCGCGCGCGAAGCAGTTCATCGAGCGGCTGGGCAAGCGGCCGATCGAGACCAAGGACCGCTCCGGCTTCATCGTGAACATGCTGCTGGTCCCCTATCTGATGGCGGCGGTGCGGATGTACGAGGAGGGATTCGCCTCCCGGGAGGACATCGACAACGGCATGAAGCTGGGCTGCGGTCACCCAATGGGCCCGCTCGCCCTGTGCGACTTCATCGGCCTCGACGTCCTGTACGCGGTGTGCGACTCGCTCTACGAGGAGTTCAAGCGCGACGAGTATGCGCCGCCGCCGCTCATGAAGCGGATGGTCGCGAGCGGCCGCCTGGGCCGGAAGTCCGGGCGTGGGTTCTACGACTACGCCTAGCGCGTCAACCGGTACAGGATGATCTCGTTCAGCGTGGCCACCATCTGCCCGTGCGGCAGCGTCTTGATCCACACCAGGTAGTAGCGGTATTTGGTCCCGTCCGATCCGGCGGTGCGCAGCCCGATCGCCTGCTTGTGCTGGACGGAGGGGATGTCGGCCAGCTTGGTCCAGCCGCCCGGCCCGGCCTTGAACACGTCGGGATCGGGCGGAGAGTTGCTGACCCAGATCTGGGCTCGGAACCCCGGGGTCTGGGTGTAGACGACCATCTCGCGGACGGCGACCGGGCTGCCCATGTCGACATACAGGCCCACACCGTCCTTCTGGAGCGAGCCGCTGTAGTAGTGCTCGGTCACCCAGGCGGTGTTGGCGTTGCCGTCGATGGCCAGACCGTCCAGCTGGGGGCTCTGGGTCTTGGGGCCGCTGGTCGCGTCCGGGTTGTAATCGCGCGCGCAGGACGGACAAGGACGGATCTGGGTCAGATGGGCGGCGGGGGCCGGCGCCGCGAGCTTCGGCACCTCATGGTGGGTGCGCGTGGCCACCAACCATGTCACCACACCGCCGGCAATCGCCAGCAACAGCAGCGCCAGAGCGACGGCTCGCCCCGGATGGCGCACCCGGAACGGGATTCTGCGCCGGGTCTGTGAGGGCAGCGTCCGTAGCACGCTGGTGACCTCGCCGGTGGCGCTGCCGGCGCGGGCCGTCTCGATGGCCAGCACGTCCTCCAGATCGGCGATCAGCTCGGCATCGTCCGCGTAACGATCCTCGACTCGTTTTGCCGTGGCCGTGTCGAGGACCGCGGCCAGCGCGGCGGAGACCTCGGGCCGCATGTACTGCACGTCCGGGAGGAACTCGCGCACGTGCTTCATCGCCACCGCCACCTGGTTCTCGCCCTTGAACGGGACCTCGCCGGTGAGCTTCTCGTAGAGCACGACGCCCAGCGAATACAGGTCCGACTGACCCGTGACCGGGCGGCCGAGCGCCTGCTCCGGAGAGACGTAATCGGTGGTGCCCAGCACGCGGCCATCGGCCGTCAGCCCCTCTTCGTCGCGCGTGCGGGCGATCCCGAAGTCAGTGACCTTGGCCGAGCCCTCCTCGTCGATCAGGACGTTCTGGGGCTTCACGTCGCGGTGGACGATGTGCCGGGCGTGGGCGGTGCCGAGGGCGCGCGCGATCTCGATCGCGTACGCCACCGCCTCGGTGATCGGAAGGCGGCCGTTGCGCCGGATGCGCTCCTTGAGCGTCTCGCCCTCCACGTACTCGAACACGATGTAGGGACGGCCGTCGTCCTCCCCGTAGTCGATCACGCCCACGATGTGGGGATGCGAGAGCTGCGCCACCGCACGCGCCTCGCGGCGGAAGCGCTCCAGCTGACCGGAGTCGGTCGTGATCTCGCGGTTCATCAGCTTGATCGCCACCTGACGCTGGAGGGTCTCGTCCGTGGCCCGGTACACCGTCGACATGCCGCCCGCACCGATTCGAGCCTCGAGCCTGTATCGCCCGTTGAGCGTGGTGCCGAGCAGCGTGGTCATCTAGGTGGTTCTCTTCATGGGGACGGCGACAGCCCTCTATTTTGCGCTAGATGCCGGTGGTCCACACGTACTACTACACCGATCCCATCTGCCCTTGGTCCTGGGCGCTCGAGCCCGCGTTGCGCAAGCTGGCTTTCGAGTTCGCCGGGAGCTTGTCGGTGACGTTCGTGATGTGCGGGATGGCGCGCGAGGTCGGCGACGCGGCACCGCTGGTGAGCGAGATGCTGGAGGCCTCTGAGGAGAGCGGGATGCCGGTCGACGCGCGCATGTGGCTGGCCGGGGCCCCGCGCAGCTCTCACCCCGCCTGCCTGGCGGTGATCGCGGCGGCCGAGCAGGGGGATCCGGCACCGTACCTGCGTCGCCTGCGCGAGGGCCTCCTATGCCGCCGGCGCAAGCTGGACACGGCAGATGCGCTGATCGAGGAGGCGCGAGGCGTGACGGGGCTGGACGTGGAGCGGTTGCGCGTGGCGCTGGGGTCACATGCCATCCTCGAGGCATTCGGCGCCGAGCTGGAGCGCTGCGGCGCTGTGCCGGCGGAGCGCCACTCACCGGGGACGGGGCGCGTCACTCTGCCCTCGCTGGAGTTTCATGGATCGGACGGGTCGGTTCACGGCGTGTACGGGTTTTCCGATCACGGGGCGCTGCGGGCGGCTGCGGTGGCGGCCGGCGCGTCCGTGTCGGGGGGTGCGTCCGTGTCGGGGGGCGCGTTCCCGTCGGGGGGTGCGTCCGTGTCGGGGGGTGCGT
>JAFAZZ010000042.1 GCA_019239375.1 Solirubrobacterales bacterium
CCGCAAGTGACGGGCGCATCTACATCGCGGCCGACGCGCGCGTCCAGGCGTTCGGCTAGCCGGCGAGCTGAGGGTTGGATTGCCCGCTCGTGCCGGGTTGCGGCGGTTTCGCCTGAAGTTCCCGGTGAGGTCAGGGTTGGAGCGCCCCGTGGTGCTGAGGTTCGCCGGTTTCGAGGCATTGGAGACGGGTGGTGACTCGAAGAAAATTGCCCGGGTCTCGGGCGCGCTCGAGCGCCCGCGCCTGAGCCTTCGCTGGGGCGAGGGCGCGCTCGAGCGCCCGCGCCCGAGCCTTCGCTGGGGCGAGAACGTGTGCATGGTGCGCCACTGGCGTCGGTGAGCGGGTGCGTTGGCGCATCATGCACACCAGAGGAGCCTCAGACGCCACACCTCCGGGTCGCGACGAGCGTTGGCGCGTCATGCACACAGAGTCCTCCCAGCCGGCTGCGCCCCGGCCGGCGCCCGCCCGGCAACCCAAGGGTTCGCGACCACAGCACGCTTGGCGCGAAGAAAGCCGCTCAGGCCAGCCGGCCCGGCGACCCGAAGGCCGCCTGCAACGCCCGCCGCACCTGATCGACCGTCACCACACCGCGCAGCACGCCTTCGCCGTCCACCGCCATCAACGCCCCGAGTCGCCCGAGCGCCTCGGACGAGAGAAGCTCGGTGATCGGCCGATCCTCCCGCACGCGCCAGCCGGCCTCCGACTCCGGCTCGAGCACCGCTTCGACCGTGAGCCATCCCTCGCCGGCGTCGAGCGCGGAGCGCACGCGCTCCTGCCGGGCGATACCGAGAAACCGGCCGGAATCATCCACGACCGGAAACCACGACCAGCCGTAGCGCAGGAAGAACTCCTCCAGCGCGTCACCTACCGGTGTGCGCGACGGGATCGCCACCGGCTGGCGATCCATGATGTCGGCCACCCGCACCCCCTCGATCCGTGCGCTCAGCGCGGTCTGCACGATCGCCGCACGCGCCGACTGATAGAGGAGGAATGAGATGGCGATCAGCCACAAGCCGGTGAAGCTGCGGTACGCCAGCATCAGCCAGATCCCGACTCCGGCCAGCAACAAGGCAAACCCCTGCCCGAGCTTGGCCGCGATGCGGGTCCCTCGCTCCTTCTCGCCGGTCAGCCTCCAGATGGTCGCCCGGGTCATCCGGCCGCCATCGAGCGGGAAGGCCGGCAACAGGTTGAACAACAGCAGGAGCACGTTCCAGATCAGCAGCCAGCTCAAAGACAGCAGGACCGGCGTGATCTGGACCGTGCCGTCGAGGGCGGCCGCGTGGATGAGCCGGTGCGGCCCGACGATGGCCAGGTCGACTACGAGGCACAGCAGCACGAACAGGAACGTGGCGAGGGGGCCGGCCGCGGCGATCTTGAAGTCCTCGCCTGGCGAGGCCGCATCGCGGCTCATCTCGGTCAGCCCGCCGAACAGGAACAGGTCGATCCGCCGCACCAAGATGCCCTGACGCCGGGCGACCAGGGCGTGTCCGAGCTCGTGGAGGATCAGCGAGCCGAACAGGACCAGGACGGTGATCACCGTGGTCAGGTAAGCGACACCGTCGGAGCTGTGCAGGGCCTGGCGGAACTGCCCGGACAACAGGAAGATCATCAGGAATAGGATCAGGAACCAGCTGCGGTCCACGCCGATCCGAAAACCAAACAGGTCCATCAGCTTGATCGACGAGGGTCGGCGCCACATGCTGCAATGGTCGCACAGGTGCGCGGCTCGGCCGACGAGGACTTACGAAGCGATTAGGATCCGCGCGGAAATTAGTGGTCGAATTGACGCCGTCAAAAGACATTGGTAATTCCCGCGCGGATCCTTAGATCAACCAGGTGATGGCGGACCCGCTTGAACAGCTTCGCGAGCGCATGGCCGCGCTCGCGGATCTACGCAACGTATCCCAGCTGCTTGACTGGGACCAGCAGACGATGATGCCGCCCCGCGGGGCAGCGGCCCGGGCGGAGACGGTCAGCACGGTCCAGCGGATCAGCCACGACATGTTCGTGTCCGACGACACCGGGCGCCTGCTCGAGGCGGCCGAGGCAGAGCGCGGCCGCAACTCACCCGGCGACTCCGACGACGCATCGCTGGTGCGCGTGGTCAAGCGGCGCTGGGAAAAGGCGCGGCGGGTGCCGAGCGACCTCGCCGCGGACCTGGCTCACGCCGCCTCGGTCGGCCAGCAGGCCTGGACCGAAGCTCGCCGCGCGTCGGACTTCGCCGGCTTTGCTCCCTACCTGGAGCGGAACTTTGAGCTTGTGCGCCGTTACGTCGACTGCTTCGACCACTTCGATTGCCCCTACGACGCTCTGCTCGACGACTTCGAGCCCGGCGCGCGCACGGCCCAAGTGGCGCGGTTGTTCGACGAGCTCAAGTCCGAGCTGCTCGCGCTGATCGCGGCCGTGGGCGAGCGCTCCGATCGGGTGGATGACTCATTTCTGCACGGTCACTTCCCGGTCGAACGCCAGCGGCAGCTGGTCACCTGGCTACTCGAGCAGATGGGCTTCGACCGGGCGAGCTGGCGGATGGACGATGCCGTACATCCATTCGCCTCCGGCTTCGGCAACCGGGACGTTCGGATCACCAATCGCTGGGACGAGCGCTACCTCTCGACCTCCGTGTACGGCGCCATGCATGAATGCGGACACGGCTTGTACGAAGAGGGGGTGGCGGACTCGCTGCAGCGCACGCCCCTCGGTCACCCGGAGTCACTCGGACTGCACGAATCGCAGAGCCGTCTTTGGGAGAACATGGTGGGCCGCGGCCGTCCATTCTGCGGCGTGCTGGCGCCACGGATCGCCGAGCGGTTCGGAGGGCCGGTGGCCGGGCTGGACGGAGAACGGCTCTATCGTGCGGTGAACCGCGTGGCGCCGTCGCTGATCCGGGTGGAAGCCGACGAAGTCACGTACAGCCTTCACATCGTGCTCCGCTTCGAGCTCGAGCAGGAGCTGGTCGAGGGACGCCTGGCCATCCGCGACCTCCCCGAAGCATGGAATGCGCGTTACAAGGAGTACCTAGGAGTGGAGGTACCGGACGACGCCCATGGCGTGCTCCAGGATGTGCACTGGTCGGCAGGACTGATCGGTTACTTCCCGACCTACGCCCTGGGGAACCTGATCGCCGGCCAGCTGTTTCGCCGCGCGCACGCCGACCTGCCTGATCTAGACGTTCAGATCGCCACGGGCCAGCTGCATGGACTGCGGGAATGGCTGCGCGAGCACGTGCACCAACACGGCGCGAAGTTCTCGACCAGCGAGCTGCTGCAGCGGGTGGTGGACGGCCCGATCGCAGTAGGGCCGTTCGTCGAGTACCTCAAGGGGAAGCTCAGTCAGGTGTACGACGTGGACCTCGGCTGAGTCGGTTACCCGGGCCCCGCGAGCGGGCCCGCCCCGAGGCGAACCGGCACGCTACCGTGCCGAGCACAACGAAAAGGAGATGAAGAGCAGTGACTGATTCCCCAGTACGCGTTGCCGTGACCGGAGCCGCCGGGCAGATCGGTTACGCGATCCTGTTCCGCATCGCGAGCGGTCAGCTCCTCGGCCCGGGCACGGCGGTTCACCTGTCCCTGCTGGAGATCCCCGATGCGCTGAAGGCGGTCGAGGGCACCGCGATGGAGCTCGATGACTGCGCGTTCCCGCTGCTGGCGGGCGTCGACATCGCTGATGACCCGAACAAGGCGTTCGATGGTGTGAGCATCGCGATGTTGATCGGCGCGCGTCCGCGGACCAAGGGGATGGAACGCAGTGATCTGCTCGAGGCCAACGGGGGCATCTTTAAGCCCCAGGGCAACGCGCTGAACGAGCACGCGGCGTCGGACATCAAGGTGCTCGTGGTCGGGAATCCCGCCAACACAAACTGCCTGATCGCGCAGCGCAACGCACCCGACATCCCGCGGGAGCGCTTCTCCTCGATGATGCGGCTCGATCACAACCGTGCCGTCGCCCAGCTTGCCGCCAAGGCCAACACGCCGGTGAGCGACGTCACCAACATGACCGTGTGGGGGAACCATTCCCCGACCCAATATCCCGACATCTTCCACGCCAAGGTGGGGGGCAAGAACGCAGCCCAGGTCGTGGATGATCAGCAGTGGCTGGAGAACGACTTCATTCCCACGGTGCAGAAGCGGGGTACCGCCGTGATCGAGGCGCGCGGCGCCTCAAGCGCCGCATCGGCGGCGAACGCCGCCGTCGACCACATGCGCGATTGGGTGCTCGGCACGCCTGAGGCCGATTGGGTGTCCATGGGGCTCCCATCCGACGGCTCCTACGGAGTCGATGAAGGGCTGATTGCCGGCTTTCCCGCCACCTGCTCAGGCGGCGCGTACGAGATCGTTCAGGGGCTCGACCTGAATGACTTCTCGCGCGAGCGGCTCGAGGTGACGGTGAAGGAGCTGAAGGACGAGCGCGAGACGATCAAACGACTCGAGTTGGTGTGAGTAAGACCTAACAATCAGGGAGCCGCCTCGCGGCTTGGGGAATGCGAGGCGGCGCTCCCGGTACTGACGCAACAAGCCTCAGCTGGATGCCGGATGCCAGCCTTGGCCTTCGCGTCTCACCTGCCCATCGTTGGCCAGCCGCGGCATTACGCGGTACAGGTAGTTCGGCTCGATGCCCATCTTCTCCGCGATCTGCGGGATGGTGATGCCGGGCGTCCCGCGGACGAGCTCAAGCGCCTGATTGGCGCGGGTGCCACCACGGCTGCGGCCACGAGGGCGGCCCGGTCGGCGAGGAGTGGTGGCGCGCCCGGCCTGCCGCGTCGTGCTGCGCGAGGCGCGGGGACGACCGGGTCCACGACGCCCGCCGGCGAGCGCGTTACGTGCCGCCTCCAGCCGGGATACCTCCTCCTTGAGCTCACGGAGCCGGTCATCGATTTCCTTGACGGTGCTGTCGACAAATCCAGCCAAATTACTCTCCCTGTGGAGATCGACGATTGCAGCGAAAAAGATACAGGTAGTTACTGTGGGCTGGTCAACCGTGCTCGAGCAATGCCTTGAGTCGAGCCAGTGAATTCTGTGCCTCACGCTCGGACGCGGCTCCCACGATGACTCGACTGGCCATGTTCCCGACGCGTCCTCCCGGCATGTGGAACTCGTTCATGTAGTCGAAGCGAGTGGGTCCCTCGCCGTCTCCCGAGAGCTCATAGCGAATCCGCGCCACCGAATGCGCGGGCCCTTGGCCCTCCCACTCGGCACGCTGCGGCGAGCTGACGTCAGTGAGCATCCAATGTACGTGGAACGAGACCCCGCGAATGTGGAGTACCTGGTCCATCGTCGAGCCCTTGCGCAGCGGCTTCTCGGAGACGTTCCTGACCGAGCGGTGAATCGTCACCCAATCCTTGAGACGCCCCGGATCCATGACCGTCTCCCACACCCGCTGCATCGGCGCGTCGATCTCGATCTGGGCGTGGACGGTGCTCATGGCGCGTCAGACACTAACCGAGCCGGTCGAACCGAGGGCACGGCATGAAAGCCGCGGAAATTGCGCCAGGTTTGTCTGGGCTTCAAGAAGTTCCCGCTGTTTGCAGGGATTTCGCCGCATACGAAGTTCTTGCGATTTCCGGGAATCGTCGTTGCAAGCGGGGGGAGAAGTCGGGTTTGATGCTCGCGCACGAGGTCGAGCTTCTCCGAGGAGGAACTAGGCGTGACGAACAGCCGCGCGAGCGGGACGAGGGTCAGTTGTGAGGACTGTTTCTTCCGGCAGAACCTGCTGTGCGCGGTGTCGGACTCGGGTCCGTGCGCGACCTACCGGCCCAACCATCCCGAAGGTCTGCGGCCGCCCAGTCAGCTCCAGTTCGTTTTCCGCCAGGAGCGCCGGATGCAGGTCGCCTGGGCCTTCCCCTCGGCCAGTGAGCAGCTCGCTCTGTACGCCGGCGTGTAGTGTTCCGGGTCATGTACTGGCCGCTGATCGGCGGGTTCATCGCCGTGGTGCTCGTCACCCTCCTGCTCGGCTGGATCATGGACGTCCCGCGCCGGGACGACAGCGACCGGCACTGACCTCGGACATCCGTGGAGCGTCTTTTCACCAGGCTCGCTGGGCCGGTGCTGCTGCAACCAATCGTGCATGGCGACCAGCGCGGCTTCTTCGTCGAGACCTATCGCCGTAGCGTCCTGGCCGATCTCGGGATCGATGACGAATTCGTTCAGGACAACCATTCACGCTCGCGCGGCGGCGTGGTGCGCGGGATGCACTTCCAGCCCGGGATGGCCAAGCTGATCCGCTGCGCACACGGCGCGATCTATGACGTCGTGGTCGACCTGCGGCGTGGCTCGCCCACCTTCGGGGAGTGGGAGGGTTTTGCGCTCGACGACGCAAATCACCAGCAGCTCTATTGCCCCAATGGGTTCGCCCACGGTTTCTGCGTGCTCAGCGAGGCAGCCGACGTGGTCTACATGACCTCCGCCTACTACGACCCGGCGCTCGAGGGCGGCTTCGCCTATAACGATCCGGCGGTAGCGATCGAGTGGCCGGCCGGGGTGGAGCTGTCTGCCTCTGAACGGGATTCGCGCGCCCCGACATTGGCCGAGATCGCCGACGGGTTGCCGTTCAGGTGGAACCAGCGTTGACTCGCTCCCGGGGGGAGAGCATTCCTCGCTGGAGCTGAGAGAGGAGCGGGACGGGGACTGGGGGCGCCGGGCGCAGCCGGACGAGGCTTCACCGGCCCCACGGACGCCGAGCGCAGCGAGGCCCAAAAGCTAAGTGCCCGCGCGGGCCCTAAGCTCCGTAGCGATGACCGAGCGCGATCCATTCGCCAACTTCGAGCGCATGCGCCGCGGTATGGATGAGCTGTTCGGCGACGTGTTCGAGCGCGCGGGCATGGCCCACCGGCGGGCCGGCTTCCTGCCGGCGGTCGACGTCGCCTACACGGGCGATCCGCCGCGCGCGATCGTCACGGCCGAGCTGGCCGGGATCGACCCGGGAGAGATCGAGATCGCGGTCGAAGGGCGCAAGCTGCTGCTGTCGGGAAGCCGGCGGCCGGTGGGATCGCGCACCGACATCTATCAGCAGGTCGAGATCGCTCGGGGTCCGTTCCGGCGCGTGATCGAGTTGGGGGCCCACGTGCGCGGTGACGAGGCCAAGGCGACCTACGAGGATGGGATGCTGCGGATCGAGCTGCCGCTCGCGCGCGAGCCCGGCGCGCGGCCCGTGCCGATCAGCAGAGCGGACGCCGAGTAGTGCGCCGCTCGGCGAGTAGGGCGTGCGCATGATCGAGGTCGGGACGGCTGAGCGCCCCGCCCGGGACGTGGAGCTCGGCGCCGCGCGCGAGTTGCCCCAGCGCGTCGGGGTGCTGCCGCTGCGCGACAACGTCACGTTCCCCGACATGCTGGTCCCGCTCAACATCGGCCAGCCGCGGAGCGTCGAGCTGATCAACGAGGTGCTGCGGGGCGACCGGACGATCGCGATGGTGGCATCTCGCCACGCGCAGGTCGAGACCCCGTCGCCCGACGATCTCTACGACGTGGGTGTGGTGGGGGTGGTGGCGCGGATGATCCGGGTGCCCGACGGGACACTGCGCGTGCTGATCCAGGGCGGGCAGCGCATCCGGATCGTGAACTGGGTGCGAACCGAGCCGTACCTGGTGGCGGAGATCGAGGAACTGCCCGACGTAGTCGATCCCACCCCCGAGCTGACGGCGTTGACGCGGAATGTCCAGCAGACGTTC
The DNA here is from genome assembly GCA_019239375.1 of Solirubrobacterales bacterium. Classification (GTDB taxonomy): domain Bacteria; phylum Actinomycetota; class Thermoleophilia; order Solirubrobacterales; family Solirubrobacteraceae; genus Palsa-465. Next base: position 7,659 of record JAFAZZ010000042.1, read on the forward strand.
ACGGAGATCATCGAGCAGGTGCCCTACCTGCCCGAGGAGCTCCAGGTCATGGTGGCCAACGTCGAGGACCCCAGCGGGCTGGCCCACCTGATCGCCGGCGCGCTGCGCATCCCCTCCGAGGAGAAGCAGGCGCTGCTCGAGGAGGTCGACGTGGCCAAGCGCCTGCGCCGGCTCTCAGAGATCCTGGCCCGCGAGCGCGAGGTGGTGGCGATCGGCTCGAAGATTCAGTCCCAGGTCCAGTCCGAGCTCGATAAGGGCCAGCGAGAGTACTTCCTGCGCCAGCAGCTCAAGGCGATCCAGGATGAGCTCGGCGAGGGCGATGAGGTCCAGGCCGAAATCAGCGAGCTGCGGGCACAGCTGGACGCGATCGATCTCCCCGTAATCCCGCGTAAGCAAGTCGACCGCGAGCTGTCCCGGCTCGAGCGCCTACAGCCGGCGATGGCCGAATACGGGGTGATCCGGGCCTACCTCGAGTGGATCGCAGCGTTGCCCTGGGACAAGCAGACCGAGGACAACCTCGACCTCGAGCACGCCCGCGAGGTACTCGACGAGGACCACTACGACATCGAGCAGGTCAAGAACCGCATCCTCGAGTTTCTGGCCGTACGGCGGCTCAAGCCTGACGCCCGCGGCTCGATCCTGTGCTTCGTGGGCCCGCCCGGAGTGGGCAAGACCTCACTGGGCCGCTCGATGGCCCGCGCGCTCGGGCGCCAGTTCGAACGGATCAGCGTGGGAGGGGTGCGCGACGAGGCCGAGATCCGCGGGCACCGACGAACGTACATCGGGGCGATGCCAGGCGTGATCATCCGTGCCCTACGCGATGCGGGCGCCCGCAACCCGCTCCTGATGATCGACGAGATCGACAAGATGGGCGCGGACTTCCGGGGCGGTGTGGGCGGGATCGAATCATCGATGCTCGAGGTGCTCGACCCCGAGCAGAACCATTCCTTCCGCGACCACTACCTTGACCTGCCCGTCGACCTCTCCGACGTGATGTTCGTGACCACGGCGAACACGCTCGACACGATCCCAGGGCCGCTGCGCGACCGGATGGAGGTGATCCAGCTCGCCGGCTACACCGAGGAGGAGAAGCTCCAGATCGCCAAGCGGTATCTGGTCCCGCGCCAGATCGAGCGCAACGGGCTGAGCGCCACCCGCATCGCGTTCAGCGACCCGGCGCTGCGCGTGATCATCTCCGACTACACGCGCGAGGCCGGGGTTCGGCAATTGGAGCGGGAGATCGGCACGATCTGTCGCAAGGTCGCGCGGCAGGTGGCAGAGCGGTCCTTGAAGCGGAAGGCGACGATCACCGAGCCGCGGGTGCGCGAACTGCTCGGCAAGCGCCGGTTCTTCTCGGAGACCCGAAGGCGGACCGCGCGGCCGGGCGTGGCCACCGGGCTGGCCTGGACGCCGGTGGGCGGCGAGGTGCTGTTCATCGAGGCCACCGCGATGCCGGGCAGCGGCAAGCTGACCATCACCGGGCAACTCGGGGAGGTGATGCAGGAGTCCGCGCAGGCCGCCCTGTCATACGTGCGGGCGGGCGCCGCTGAGCTGTTGCCGGAGCTGCCCGAGGACTGGTTCGCCACCCACGACATCCACATCCACGTGCCCGCGGGCGCCACGCCGAAGGACGGCCCAAGCGCCGGCGTGGCCATGGTCGTGGCTCTGACGTCGTTGCTGTCGGCACGTCCGGTCCGCTCGGAGGTGGCCATGACCGGCGAGATCACGCTGACCGGCCAGGTCCTGCCCATTGGTGGTTTGAAGGAGAAGGCGCTCGCGGCGCAGCGGGGCGGGATCCGCAGCGTGATCGCGCCGGCGCTGAACGAGCAGGACGCGGACGAGATCCCCGAGCACCTGCGCAAGGACCTCGAGTTCCGCTTCGTCGCGACGGCCGAGGAGGCGCTCGAGATTGCGCTGCAGCGCCGCCCCGCCCGCCGGCGCGCCCGCGGGCTGCGCGCCGCCTGATGTGGACGGGTTGAAGCGGGTCTGATGGGGGGAGAAACGACCCGTGGGGGCGCCCGATTCGCGTATCCTCACCACACGACCCACGCACGAGGGAGACCAATGGCTACACGAAGCAAGAAGTCCGTGGCGGCGCAACTGAAATCTGTGGACCTCAGCAAGGCGACCCCGTACATCCAGCGCATCGTCGAGGACGCCAAGCTGCGTGAAAACGTGCGTACGGCATACGACTCGAGCCGGAGCGCCTACTCGCGCCTGAGCAACGGCAAGGGTCCGACCAAGGCGCTGCTGGAGGACAAGAAGCTCCAGCGCGACCTGCAGCAGGCCGCCGAAGCGCTGCGCGACGCGACCACCGCCCTTACCGAGCCCCCCAAGAAGCGCCGGGGCTTCGGATTCGGCCGCACGCTGATGATCGCGGCGCTCGGGTTCGGGCTGGCGCTGGCGGGCAGCGAGCAGCTGCGCACCAAAGTGCTCGACCTGGTGTTCGGCAAGGAAGAGGAGTTCGAATACACGCCGCCGCCGGCGACCGCTTCGACGCCGCCCAGCTCGCCCGTAGGAGCCGCGTAGCGCGGCGTGAGCCGACAGCGGACCACGTGAACGGAGGCGCCGGGCGGCGCCTCCGGCGCGTTCGGGAGATGCAGGTAGCATCGGGGGGCGCAGGTAGAATCGGGCGCGTGGAGGCGGCAACCGAACCAGGGGCCTCGGGTCGACGGGAGCTGTCGGGCGACAAGGCGGCGCGGATCGTGGAGGCGATGCGGGCGAGTGTCGCCGCGCGCGGCATCGCCGGCGCGACCTTCGACCACGTCGCTCAGGAGGCCGGCGTGTCACGGGGGCTGCTGCACTACTACTTCGGCACCAAGGAGCGGCTGCTGGTCGAGGCGGTGCGCCGCGAGTCGGAGGTGCGCTTCGAGCGAATCGAGGAGGCGATCGAGGGGGCGGCCGATGCGGAGGATGTGCTGACTGCTCTGATCCACGGGTTCGAGGACTTCCTGGCCGCGGGCCCGGGCGCGGCGGTGATGCTCTACGAGATGCTCACGCTGGCGCAACGCAACGGCGAGATCGCGGGCGAGCTGGCCAACCTCGGGCGGCGCACGCGCTGGCAGCTGAGCGATGCGCTCGCGCGCAAGCGGGAAACACACGTGCTCGCGCTGCAGGTCGATCCCGAGCTGGCGGCGCTGTTCCTGTTCGCGCTGGCCGACGGCGTGATGGTTCGGCGCTTAAGCGAGCCGGAGATCGACATCGCGCCGCTCATCGAGCAGGCGATCGCCGCCGCCCGCGCCGTGCTGAGCTGACGCGTCACGGATCGGCCTGGAGCGTCGCGACGCCGCGCACGTTCCCGGCCGTCCTCATGGCGTTCAACGCCTCCTGGGAGCGCTTCAGGTAGTGGTTGAGGAAGTCGATGGTGACGCGCTCGACGATGCCAAGTTGTGGCGCCTGCGAACTGTAGGGCGGCAGGTGCGACGCGCCGAGCAGAGTGAGCAGGAACTTGGGCTGCGGGGCCAGGTTGAAGAACGCGTAGGTGAAGACGGGCGGGTTGATCGTGTCGGCGGTGCCCTGGCTGGCGAGCAGCGGCGGACTCGGCGCGGGAAAGTCGAACCCGCCGATGCCCGGTATCTCGGCGCCCGAAAGGATCAGCGCCGCGTGCACGCGACGATCGATGAAGTAGCGGTTGTAGGCGGTGGCCAGCGCGGTATCGCCGCCGTCCGAGTGCCCGGATACGGCGATTGCTCGCGCGTTGATCAGCTGCGAGAACAGGCCCTGGCGCTTGGCGTTCAGCGCCAGCATCTGCGAGATCACGAAGCTCATGTCGCGGGGCTGGTTGACGATGTCGGACTCGTTCGGACCGCCGGGCGCGTGGGCGTTGCCGAGCGGGAAGATCGGCGCGGCCACGACGTAGCCGGCGGCCGCCCACGCGCGGAGCAGGCGCGCGTAAGGCCCCGGGGTCACCGCGAAGCCGTGGCCGAAGATCACGAGCGGGAACGGGCCGGCGGCGCGGGCGGGCGCAGCGCCTGGTCGGTCGGCGTCGGAGGCCGGACCTTCAGCCGGATAGCGAATCACCGTGACCAGCGTGCGCGGCACCGGTTTCTCGGCGCTGGGGAAACGTACGGTCCGGCTCGTGTCGACGAACGTCACCGCGCGGATTCCAACCGCGAACGGTCCGCTTGGCTGCGCCGGCGACGCCGCCGCGCGCGAAGGCGGGCCCGGCGACGCCGCCGCACGCGGATGCGGCTGGTTCACCGGACGTGGGGGTACGGACGCACCGATCAGGGCCGACAAGAGCGCGAGGACGATCGCGATCAGCTTGCCGAGCGGCGGGGGCGCGATGATCGGCACCGATCAGCGCAGGTACACCGCGAAGAAGTCGCGGTCGTCCGTCGTGAGGTAGCGAAGCGGCGAGCGGATCATGTCGGCCAGCAGGTTCGCCGGGTGTCCCGCGCCGGGGGAGCGGTAGGTGACGAAGCTTGGCCAGTAGGCGTTGATGTCGAGTTCCATCGCGCGCACCGCGCCGGCGTGGACCATGATCTGGGCCAGCGAGCCGACCGTCTGATCGTTGGCCGCGGCGTAGATCAGGTTGCCGTGCCGGTCGATCCCGACCGCGGAGCGCCACACGAACACCTTGTTGCCCAGCGTGGCTCCCCACTCGGGCCCGTCCGAAAGGTTGGGGTTGACGTGCCCGTGGTCCACGATCAGCGGCAGGTCCTGGCGGGCGAAGACGACGTCCGGACCGGCGTCAGGGCCGCCGGTCCAGGCGACCACGTCGACCCGGCCGCTGCGATAGCCGACGATCGTGGCCGTGCCGTCGTGCAACGGCGCGTAGGTGTGGCCGTGGAGGACCAACCCACCGCCCGAGTCCGCTAGCTTGAAGCCGCTGTTGAAGGTGGCCACGAGCCCGCCGCGTAGGCTTGTGGGCACTTCCTCCGGCCCGCGGTTCGGAATCGGTACGGCAGGCTCCTGGATGCCGGGGTACAGGTGGACCGTGGTGCGCGTGTGGTCGACCCAGGCCACGCCGGCCACGATGCTCGGATAGTCGGGATCCGGGCGGTAGCTCGTGATCAGGACGGGCGGCCGGGAGCCGCCGGCCGCGAAGGTGGCGTGCCAGACGCCCTCGCCCGGTAGCGCGGGATGGATCGTCGGCTTGATCGGAGCCGGACGGTAGTGGTGGTGGACAGCCACGTGGCGGGCTGGTGCGGCGCCGTTCGCATACGCACCGGCCTGCACCGGCAGCGCGCCGATGCCCGGACCGCCCTTGGACGGGACGTTCAGCGAGTAGTACCAGTTCTCCACCGTGTTGACGAGACCGCGCGCCCCGTGGTCGCGTAGCCACTCCACGGTCCGAATGCCAAGGCTCGAGTCCGACCGCTCGGTCATCGCTCGCACATACGAGACGGCGACCGGCACCAGGCAGATGAACGCGGCCACCAGCGCGATGCGGCGCGCGCGGATCCAGCGCGACCGCCGGGGCGGGGCCGGCCTGGCCCGCGGTGGAGTCGGCGCGCGTTCGGATTCGACAGGGGCTGTGGGTGGCGCCAGCATTTTGTGAGACGTTGTATAGACGATCGGAGGGATTGGAAATCCGATGGTGAAAGCGTCCTCATGGATCCATCAAGCGACGTTCAGACTCGCCCTGTTACTTTCCGCGCCATGCCACCGGTCGGAGGAGGCGCTTGGCTGTCCGAGGACGTGTGCGGCGACTCGATCGTGGTCGGCGCGGCGCGCGGTGCGCGGGCGGGTAGACCCCTCACCGTCGGCCGGCGCCCAACCTGGCGGGCAATGCTCGTCACCATGCGCCCCAAACAGTGGGTCAAAAACGCGCTGGTCGTGGCGGCGGCCGGGGCCGCCGGCGCGCTCACTCGCGACGATGTGCCGCTGCGGGTCGCTCTCGCGTGCCTTGCCTTCTGCCTGCTGGCCTCCGGCATCTACGCGATCAACGACGTGCGCGACGCCGCCGAGGATCGGCGGCATCCCTATAAGCGCCTGCGCCCCGTCGCCGCGGGGGAGCTCGATCCACGTGTCGCGACGCTGCTCGGCGTTGTGCTGCTCGCGGGCGGCCTCGGGTTGTCCGCCGCCGTCCGCCCGCTCCTGACCCTGGTGGCCGTCGGCTACGTAGCGCTCACCGTCAGCTACACGATCGCGCTGCGACGCGTTCCGATCCTCGACATCGCGGCGATCGCCGGGGGATTCGTGCTGCGGGCGGTGGCCGGCGGGGTGGCCGCGCCGGTGACGCTCTCGCGCTGGTTCGTGCTCGTGGTCACCGCCGCCGCGGTGCTGGTGGCGGCGGCCAAACGCCAGGCCGAGCTTCGCCGCACCGCGACCGCCGGCGTCAACGGACGGTCCGTGCTCGAACGCTACGGCGCGGCGCGGCTTCGCCTCATCGTCATCGGCAGCGCTGCCCTGGCGCTGTTCGCGTACGTCGTGTGGGCGTTCGCGCTTGCCGACATCGACGGCATCCCCTGGCGGCCGCTGACCATCATCCCGTTCGCCGCCTGTCTGACGCGCTACGGCGCGCTGGTCCGGACAGGGGGCGGCGAGGCGCCCGAGGAGCTGCTCCTGGGCGACCGCTGGCTGGCGCTCGCGGGGGTCGTCTGGCTGGCCGTGTTCGGTCTGAGCGTCCATGCCGCCGGTTGAGCTCCTCGCGCCGGTGAGCGGGCCCGGGGTGGCCGCGTCGCCGCCGGCGCTCGGGAGGCTGCACGGCTGGGGCGGCGGCCCGCCGGCCACGGGGTGGCTGCTGCGCCCGGACCGCGCCGCGGCCGTGCGCGCGGCGCTCGAGATGTTTCGCACCCGCGCCATCTGGACCGGGGTTCTGGCCCGCGGGATGGGGCGCAGCTACGGCGACGCCGCCCAGCTCGGTGGCGGTCTGGTGCTCGAGACGGCGCTTCTGAAGGGATACGAGCTGGACGAGCGTGAGGGGACGGTCACCGCCGGCGCCGGGGTGACCATCGGTGAGCTGCTCGGCGGGCTCGTCCCGGCCGGATGGATGGTGCCGGTCGTGCCGGGCACGCAGCACGTCTCGATCGGTGGCGCGATCGCCGGCGACATCCACGGCAAGAACCACGGCAGCGCCGGGACCTTCGGCGCACACGTGGCCGAGATCGGCCTGCTCAGCGCGGCCGGGGAGGAGCTCGCGCTCGCTCCCGGCGATCCGCGGTTCGCCGCCACCCTCGGGGGCATGGGCCTGACCGGCGTGATCCTGTGGGCGCGGATCCGGCTGCGAGCAGTGAGCAGCCCATTCCTGGCCGTGGACACCGACCGGGTGGACGACCTCGACGGGGCGCTCGCCGCGCTCCGCGCACCAGGCGGGCCGCACCGCGTGGCCTGGCTCGATCTCCTCGGCCCCCGCCCCGGGCGGGGGATCGTCACCCGCGCCGAGCACCTGCCGGGGGCCGATGTGCCGGCCGGCGCGAGGGGTGCTGCCACGGTGGCGGCCCGGGCCACGGTTCCGCCCTGGTGGCCGAGCACCCTCCTCGTCCCACGCGCTGTCGCAGCGTTCAACGAGTTCCGGTTCCGCCGGGCTCCGCGCCGGGAACGCGGTCGGGTCGAGCCGATCGGCCGGCACATGTTCCCGCTCGACGCGCTAGCGGCCTGGCCCCGGCTGTACGGGCGCTCGGGTTTCGTCCAGTACCAGCTGGTGGTCCCGTACGGGGCTGAATCGATGCTCAACGCGGTGATCGACCAGCTGCGTCGGGCCTCGGTGCCGGCCTACCTGACCGTGCTCAAGGACTTCGGGCCGGCCAACGATGCGCCTCTGTCGTTCCCGCTGGCCGGCTGGACCGTGGCCTTCGACCTGCCACGCGCCGCACCCGGCATCGCCCCCGCGCTGGATCGCTGCGACGCGCTGGTGGCGCAGGCCGGCGGGCGGGTGTACCTGAGCAAGGACGCGCGTATGCGCCCGGACGCGCTGCGCGCCATGTATCCACGGCTTGAGGAATGGCGTGCGGTACGCGACCGTGCCGACCCCGACGGGGTATGGCGGTCTGACCTCGCGCTGCGCACGGGTCTCGTGCCCCCATGAGCGTCGACGCCGAGCGTCGGGTTCTCCTGATCGGCGGGACATCCGAGATCGGGCTGGCCGTGGTGCGAGGGCTGGCGGGACAGGGCCCAGTGCGGCCGTTCCTGCTCGGGCGCGATCGTGACGCGCTCGCTCGGGTCTCTGCTGGGTTGGAGCGCGCCGAGTTCGACGTGGTCGATGCCGACGAGATCGAGTCCCATGAGCAGGTGATCGCCCGCGCCTTCGATCGCTTTGGCGGGTTCGACGTGGTCGTGCTCGCGGTGGGGGTGCTCGGCGCCCAGGCGGGCCTCGACGCCGACCGCGATGAGTCGCTCCGTGTCCTCAGGGTCAACTTCATCGGGGGTGGCTCGTTGTTGCTCGGAGCGCTCGACGCGCTGCGCCGGCAAGGCCGTGGCGTGCTCATCGTGCTCTCGAGCGTCGCGGCCGAGCGAGCGCGTGCCGGCAACCCGATCTACGGCGCCGCCAAGGCGGGCCTCGATAGCCTCGCCCAGGGGCTGGCCGACTCGCTCGCGGGCACCGGCGTGCGGGTGCTCGTCGTGCGCCCCGGCTTCGTCCACACCCGGATGACCGCCGGCCTGAAGCCCGCCCCGTTCGCGGTCAGCGCTGACCAGGTGGCCGAGGCGACGATCCGCGGGCTGGCCGGCGATGCGCACACCATCTGGGTGCCGCGCGCCCTACGCTACGTGTTCGCGATGCTCCGCCACCTGCCTCGCCCCATCTACCGCAGGCTGCCGCTGTGAGACGGGGCACGCTCCTGGTCGACCTCGCGATCGCGCTGGCGGTCACGATCCTTGTGCTGATCCTCCTCCCGGGGCTGGCGGTGGTGGCGATCCTGGCGCTGGCCGTGCTCATCGTGTGCGGGGTGAGCTTCGCGGTGGTCGCCTGGCGCCGGCGAGGCGCTAGCCCCACGGCCCGCAGGAGGGCCCCGGCTCCGCGGTGAGCGGCGGTCGGTTGACGGCGGCGCGACGTGCTGCAGGGCGCCGCGGTAGCGGGCGCGGTGGCGCTGGTGGACCCGGCGGGTCGAAACCCAGTCGAACTTTGGCGCTGCACCTGACAGATACGGGGTAGAACGCCAAAGAATCTCCCCGGGGCCGCGCGGTCATGCTTCGGGTCCGGTCGTCAGCCGGGCTTCGGCGAGCGCCACGGCTCCCGGAGCCGCTCCTCGATCGCATCCGCCAGGTTCCCGATCGCGAGCCGGACCTGGGTCAGGCTGTCGCGGTCGCGCAGGGTCACCGTCCGGTCCTCGAGCGACCGGTGATCGATCGTGACCGCCCACGGCGTCCCGATCTCGTCCTGGCGCCGGTAGCGCCGGCCGATCGCGCCGCCCTCGTCATACTCGGCCTGGACGCGATCACGCAGCTCGAGATAGATCTCCCGGGCCAGCTCGGGCTGTCCGTCCTTGCGCACGAGCGGAAGCACCGCCACCTTCACCGGTGCCAGGACAGGGTGCAAGCGCAGTACGGTCCGCTGCTCACCTTCGATCTCGTCCTCGTCGTAGGCGTCGACCAGGAATGCCAGCATGCCCCGGTCCGCGCCGGCGGCCGGCTCGATCACGTGCGGGACGTAGCGCTCGCCGGTCGCGGTGTCTACGTACTCGAGCTTCTGGCCCGAGAACTTGGCGTGCTGGGTCAGGTCGAAGTCGCCGCGGTTGGCGATTCCCTCGAGCTCGGACCAGCCGATCGGGAACAGGTACTCGACGTCGCTGGTCGCGCTCGAGTAGTGCGAGAGCTCGTCGGCGCCGTGCGCACGCAGCCGCAGATGGTCGGGACGCAGGCCGAGCTCGGTCCACCACCTGATGCGCTCGGCCAGCCAGTGCTGGTGCCATTGGGCCGCCTGGTCCGGCGGTACGAAGAACTCCATCTCCATCTGCTCGAACTCACGGGTGCGGAAGATGAAGTTGCCGGTCGTGATCTCATTGCGGAAGCTCTTGCCGACCTGGGCGATCCCGAAGGGCGGCTTCTTGCGCGCGAACTGCATGTAGTTCTTGAAGTTCAGGAAGATGCCCTGGGCCGTCTCGGGGCGCAGGTACACGGTGGAACCTTCCTCGCGCACCGGCCCGACCGTCGTCTCGAACATCAGATTGAAGTCGCGGGCCTCGGTCAGGTCGCAATCGGGCGTCTCGCCCGGATGCTTGGACGGCTTGCGACCGCATTGGCTGTCCTCGAGCTTGTCCGCGCGGAAGCGCAGTTTGCAGGTGCGGCAGTCGACCAGCGGGTCGGTGAACCCGTCGAGGTGGCCGCTCGCCCGCCACGTCATGGGGTGCTGGATGATGGCCGAGTCGAGCGCCACGATGTCCTCGCGTTCCTGGAGCATGGCCCGCCACCACTGCGCGCGGATGTTGTTCTTGAGCAGCACCCCATAGTGCCCGTAGTCGTAGCTCGAGCCCAGCCCGCCATAGATATCGCTGCTCGGGAACACGAATCCGCGCCGCTTGCACAGCGAGACGATCTTGTCCATGGTGACCACGTCGGTGGCAGACATCTGGCGATCAATTGTGCCGTCCGCGGCGTCTCAGCGCGTGCGGCCCATTCCCGAAGAGGTCTCTGCGCGCTGCTCGAGGACAATCGCGTTTCTCGGCTCGGCCCTGGGGTACAGTGCGGCGAATGAAAAACCGGCTCACCGTGATCGTGGTCCTGAGCGTCCTGTCGCTCGGCGTCGTGGCCTGCGGGAGCTCGAGCTCGTCATCCTCGAGCGCGGCGGCGGCTCCCTCGACCGCGACCGCAGCGACGTCGGCCAGCACCACCACCACCTCGACGACCAAGCTGGCCAAGACGAAGTTCGTCCTTCACGCAGGGCTAGCCTTCGGGGCTTTCCACCATTGGATCTACAAGCCGGCCAAGGCTGGTGAGCTGACCCACCCGCTGCAGCACAAGTTGACGACGGTCAAGGCCGCCCTGGCAGCGGGGTTCGTGTATCACGAGCTCAAGCTCGCGCTGGCCGACGCCCAGGCCGACCCGACGCTGTCCAAGCTCGTCGCCCCGATCACCGACCTGCAGAACAAGATCCGCGACCTGGCTGGGAGCGTCAAATCGGGTGGAACAACCGCCGGCGACGCAAGCGGGCTCGACAGCAGTATCTCCTCGATCAAGGACAAGGCCTCGAGCGCCGGACAGCCGATCACCGAGCAGACGCCGGCGTCCCCGAGCGGCTGACGCGCGATCGACCTTGCCGTTCTAGGCGCTTGGCACTCTCGCCTTGAGAGTGCCAAAACGCGTGGCTATACTTCCTGAAGCGATGCCGATCTACGAATACCGGTGCGAGCACGGTCACACGTTCGAGGTCATGCAGCGCATGAGCGACGACCCCGTCCAGGCGTGCGAGACGTGCGCCGCCCCGGTCGCGCGCGTGTTCCACCCAGTGGCCGTCCACTTCAAGGGCTCGGGCTTCTACAACACCGACTACGGCACGCGCAAGCGCGCCCGCGAGAACTCCAGCGAAACCACCGGCAAGAGCGAGAGCGCGTCCGATTCGACCTCGTCAACCGGGGACGCCAAGCCCTCCTCGGACACGAAGTCCTCCGACACCAAGAAGTCCTCCGAAACCAAGACGGCCACGAAGTCCGCGGACTGAGCCTCAGCCGACCAGTGTGATCTTGGCCGTGCGCGTCAGCGTCGCGCCGTCGGCGCCGGTCAGCGTGACGCGGACGGTCAGGACCGTTGCTCCGGTGGCGGCCAGGCGGCCGGCGGCCGCGCGTGAGAGCTTCAGCGTGACGGTGTGCCCGCCCGCACCGAGCCTTCTGACGCTACGGAGCAGCACCACCGGCCCCTTGCTGTGAGCCGGCCGGATGGTGATCTGGAAGCTGCCTCCGGCCGGCTGGTTTACCGTGAGCGCGACGCGCAGGCCATGGGCGAGCACGGCGCCCAGGCGCTGCCGGCCCAGGCCGGTGAGCTTGGCCGCGAGCGGCGGCGACGGCTGGGTGCTAGTCAGGGGGGGCGGCGCCGGCGGGGAGGAGGTGACCGGCGCCGGCGGCGGCGAGCTCACCGGGGGCGGCGCCGGCGTGGTCGTCGGCTGGCTCGGTGCGGGGGCAACGACCACCTGCTGAGTGGTTGTCGCGGCGAGCCCGAGCTGGTCTTTGACGGTGAGCTTCACCGTGTATGCACCGGCCGCGCTGAAGGAGTGCGACACGGTGGCGCTTCTGCCTGCATCGACCGCGCCCGTCCCGTCGCCGAAGTCCCAGGTGTAGTCGGCGATCGTGGACTGGCTGTCGCTCGAGCTGCTCGCGTCGAAGCTCACCGCGGCATTCGGGGCCAAGGTGCTCGTCGAGAGCGTGAACGCCGCCGTGGGCTGGTCGATCGTCACCTGCCGTGAGGTGGTCGCGGCGGCACCCAGATCGTCGGTGGCCGTGAGTGTCACCGTGTACACGCCGGGGGTGGCGAAGGTGTGGCTGGTGGCGGCCGTGCCGCCGGCGTTGACCGGCTGAGTACCGTCGCCGAAGTCCCAGCTGTAGTCGGCGATGTGCCCACTTCCCTGCGCGGCCGAGGCGCCGGCGTCGAACTTGATGGACGTGCCGGGCAGGGCCGCGCTCGCGGAGGTGAAGACGGCGCTCGGCGGACTGTCCACGTTCAGTGCCGCGGAGGTTTCGACGCTCGTGCCGTTTCCGGTCGAGCCGGCGGCGCCGCTGTTCTGAACGGTCAGAGACACCTGGTAGGCCCCGCGGTTGTTGTAGGTGTGGGTGACGCTGGACCCGGCTGTGAGCTGGGACGTGCCATCACCGAAGGTCCAGCTGTACTGGGTGTTCGGGCCGGCGGATGTCTGCCCGCCGACCGCAGTGAACGTGACCGGCGAGCCGGGAGACGGGATCGCCGGGCTCGCCGTGAATGCCGCCACGGTGACCTGCTGAGTGGTCGTGGTGCTGACGTCGAGGTCGTCGGTAGCGGTGAGTGTCACGTTGTAGGTGCCGGGCGCGGTAAAGGTGTGGCTGGCGAGCGCGCCGGTGCCGCCGTCAAGCGCCGGCGTGCCGTCACCAAAGTTCCAGCTGTAGTCGGTGATCGAGCCGCCCGCCGCCGGCGCCGAGGTACCGGCGTTGAACGCGACCGTCGTTCCGGCCGGGACCGCAGCCGCAGTCGGAGTGAAAGCGGCCGTGGGCGCGGTGTCGACCGTGACCGTCTGCGTGCTCGTATCGCTCTGGCCGTTGCTCGTGACCTTGAGCGTGACCGTGTAGCTACCGCGTGCGGCGTAGGTGTGGCTCGCGAGCGCGGCCGTGCCGCGGTCGACCGCCGGGGTGCCGTCGCCGAAGTTCCAGCTGTAGTCGCTGATCGAGCCGCCGGCTGCCGGGGTGGACCGGGAGGCATCGAAGCTGACTGGCGTGCCGGGCGCCGCGGTGCTGAACGGGACCATGAATGCCGCGGTGGGGGCCCCGGCCGCCGCGGGGGAAGTGGTGAACGTGTAGTCGTAGCCGTAGGTGGTGCCCAGGCTGTTCTTGGCCACGAGCCGGTAGTGATACGTGGTGCCGGGGGTGAGCTGCGAGAGATAGCCGGTCACGGCCACCGGGGCGCTGCCCGCGCCGATGTCGCTCGCCGGCGTCTGGTTTCCGTAGCTCGTGCTCGTGCCGTACTCGATCCACCAGGTGGTGTCGAGACCGTTGCGGTAGATCCCGCCCGCGATCGTCGCGCCGTGGGCGGCCACGCTCTGGGTGTAGGTGTTGCCCGCGCTGGAGCCGATCGCCGGGCCGCCGATGCCAGGTGCGCCGGTGATCACCGAGCCCGAGATCGAACCAACGCCGGTCGGCCCGTCGTAGCCCGGGCCCGCATTGCAGATGTAGGCGATGCCCGCGGCGCAGTTCCCGCTCGACCCGCTCACCACGTCGTTGAGGGAGCTGCCCGCTGCGTAAGCCCAGCGCGGGGTGGCCCCCGCGACGCCGGTGATCGCGTAATAGCCGGCGATCAGCGGCGTGGCCAAGCTGGTGCCGCCGACGATGTGCCAGGCGCCGTTGTCGTAGACCGTGAGCCCGGCGTTCGGGTCGGCGTCGGCCGAGAGGTCGGCGTAGGCCCGCCCGGCGCAGCCCGCCGCCGGCTGGTAGACCGGACGCTGGAACTGCAGATCGCAGCCGGACGCGCCGCCGGTCAGTCCGTTCCAGGACCACGCCGACTCGCCGAAGCCGCGCGCGCTGGGCGCGCCGGCGGGGGCCAGGCTGGTCCCGCCGGCGGCGGTCACACCTGGGAGCGCGGCCGGGTAGGAGTCCTGGCCGGCGCCGGCGTACCCAGAGTCTCCGTTTGCCGCTACCGTGGCGACGCCGGAGAAGGTGCGGAACACCGATGGAACGCTGCTCGAGGTGCCGCCCCAGCTCGCGGAAATCTGGTTGGCACCAAGACCGGCCGCCGTCTGCATTCCGGCCTGCAGATTGCTGAAGCTGCTCGAGTTGGCCTCGACGAGCAGGATGTGGCACTCCGGGCAGACCGCCGAAACCGCGTCGAGGTCGAGGGCGATCTCCTGCTCCCAGGACCCATCCGGGGCCGGGAGCGACGATGAACCGTCCTGGCCCACCTTCCGGAAGCAGCCGTTCGCGCTCGTGCAGGCGGGCAGCTGATAGGTGGAGCGGTAAGTAGCGAGGTCCTGCTCCGCGGTCGGGTCGTCGTATGCGTCGACGACCGCCACCGTGTCACCGGCGCCGCCGGTCTGGGCGAGGGCGGTCAGGTCGTAGGCCTGCTGAAGGTATGCCGGCGTGCCGGGCGTGGGTGGACTGGCCGCGGCGATCGACGCCGGGAGCGCGCCCTGCCGGCGCGCCGGCGCGACGCGGCCCAGCGAGGGGTGCTTGACGACCTGCGGGCGGACCGGAGCGCCGCTCGAGCGCAGGACGAGCGTCCGCGCGGCGCAGCTGGCGTGTCCGGTGGCCGCCCTGGGGCAGACCGGGCGCGAGGTCACCTGCGCTGGGGTCAGCCCGGTGGTCTGCTTGAGGGCCAGCGCCACACCGCGGGGACTCGACGCGGGGGTCGGTAAGCCCGCCGGCCCGGTGCTCGTGCGGGTCCTGCCTGCCGGGGCTGGGTGACCGTGACGTCCGCTAGCGCTCGCCGCGCCGACAGAGCTGGTCGTCCTGCGCTGAGGCGCCAGAGGCGGCGCGATGGCATGAACGTGGGCGGCGGCGCGGGCCGACTGGCCGTTGGCCGGGCCGGCGGAGCGCAGGACATAGCCCACGCCGGCAGCGAGCAGCACCGCCAGCGAGGCGGCGATCAACCTGGCGTGACGGCGCACACGCTCGTTCATGCCTTACCGGCTGGACGGTTGTTCGAGGCGACCGGCCGCCGGCGAGGCCGGAAATCAGCAAAACCCACCCTCTCCATATCGGCAGCGCGCGGAGATCCTGAAGTCCCCCCGTTGCAGTAGTCGTCAGAACGGTCCCCCGGGGTGCTCTCGATCAGCCGTTGAGGAGCGTGTCCACCGCCTGGTGGACAGCCTCCGGAGTCACCGTCAGCGCGTCGCCCACGCCCGGGACGGACGTCGCGCCCGTCGGCTTGAGGATCTGCACCGGCGCCGACCCACCGAGCTCGGCCCCCGCGAACAGGCTGAGCAGCGTGAAGCCACCCATGTCGGTCCGGACCGCCTGGGGCGCGTACCACGACGCCCACGGCAGGTGCAGGAACGTGTGCACGGAGATCAGCTGGCTCTTGATCCCGTTGAGGATCTGCTGCTGGTAGCCCTCGCGAGTCAGGTCGTTGCTGGATGCGTTGCAGCGGTTCTCGCGCGTGCGGGCTAGGGTCAGCGCGTCACGGCCGTTGAGGTGGTGGACGCCCGGCGGTAGGTTCAGCGTGAAGCCGCCGTTCTGAACGCCCCCGCTGATCACCGAGCAGATCCGGCCGGTCTTGACCGTGACGCCACCGATGGCGTCGATGAACTTCGGGAAGTTGGCGAAGTTGATGATGATCACGTGGTTGAGCTTCAGCCCGGTGAGCTGCTCGACCGTCTTGATCGTGAGCGCCGGCCCGCCGAACGCGTAGGCGGCGTTGATCTTGTTCGTGCCGTGCCCGGGAATCGGGACCAGCGTGTCGCGCGGGATCGATAGCCGGCGCGAGACCCCGCCGCCGATCCGCCAGATCATCAGCGTGTCCGAGCGGCTACCCGCGTCCGAGGTGTTGGCGCCGCCCTCGTGCGTTCCCTGTGGTCGCTGATCGGTGCCGATGACCAGCACGTTGTCGGTGCCGGTGATCATGTTCGAACCCGAGGTGAGCGCCGCCTGCGCGTCCGACGGCACTCCACCGGACTGCACCGATGCGCTGATCAGGAACAGGACGAGCGACAAGAGCAGCCACGCCACGACGGCGATGAGCAGGCCGACGAGCACCCGCTTCCAGGTCACCCGCCGGCGCGGGCGCCCGCGGCCGCCGCCCCGGTAGGTGCGGTAGTCGGGTGAGAGCGTGAGCTCGTCTTCCTCCCCGCGCAGACGGGCCTTCAGCCCCCGCGGTCCGGCGCGGTAGAGCTTGTACGGACGTTGCTCCAGGTTGCTCGGCATGTACGCATATAGTGACGACATGCCTGGGCGGCGCACGATTGGCGTCGACATGGGCGGTACCAAACTGCTCGCCGGCGCGGTCGATTCCGGGTTGTCGGTCCATCACCGCGCGCAGCGCAGCCTGAACCGCCTCGACCAGTCCTACCTGCTCGACGTGGTGGTCGACGCCGTCGAAGAAACGCGCGGCGGAGCCGGCGCCGAGGTGGACGCGGTCGGCTTCGGAATCCCCTCGTTGATCGATCAACGAACCGGCAACTCGGTGATCGCGGTCAACCTCCCGCTCAAGGACGTCATGTTCGCCGACGTGATGACCGAGCGGCTGGGACTGCCGGTGTTCGTCGACAACGACGCCAATCTCGCCGCCCTGGCCGAGCACCGCGCCGGCGCGGCTCGGGGGTACAGCGAGGCGATCGTGCTGACGATCGGAACGGGGATCGGCAGCGGGCTGATCCTGCGCGGCGAGCTCTACCGCGGCGCGATCGGAGCGGCGGCCGAGCTCGGGCACTCGGTGGTCGACCTGAACGGCCCCCCATGTCAGGGGAACTGTCCCAACCACGGCTGCATCGAGTCGCTCGCGTCCGGGACAGCCCTGGCCCGCGAGGCCCTGCGGATCGCCCACGAGCAGCCTGAGTCGGGGCTGGGGCGCGCGCTGGCGCAGCGGCGCGAGCTCGAAGGCCCGCTGGTCACCGAGCTCGCCCACGACGGCGACGGCGCCGCGATCGAGGCGATCGAGCTGATCGGCACTCGGCTCGGCGTGGCCATCGCAAGCTTCGTGAACATCTTCAACCCGGAGGTCGTGGTGATCGGAGGCGGCGTGATGGGCGCCGGCGAGCTCCTGCTGTCTGCCGCCCGGACCGAGATGCTCGCCCGCGCGCTGCCGCCCTCGCGCGACATCGTCGAGATCGTGCCGGCGGCCTTCGGGGTGGAGGCGGGCATGATCGGCGCCGCCGCGCTCGCCTTCGACGGGCTCACCCAGAGGGCGGTGTGAGCGCGGGTCGTCTGATCATCTGCCCGACCCCCATCGGCAACCTCGAGGACGTCACCCTGCGCGTACTCGCCGCGCTGCGCGAGGCGGACATCGTGGCCTGCGAGGACACCCGGCGCACCCGCATCCTGCTCGACCGCTATGGCGTGGGGGGAACGCTGGTCAGCTATCACGAGCACAACGAGCGCCAGCGAGCGGCCGAGCTGGTCGCCCGCATGCGCGACGGCGCGGTGGTCGCGCTCGTCTCCGACGCCGGCACCCCGCTCGTATCCGATCCCGGGTTCGTGCTCGTGCAGGCGTGCGTGGCGGCCGGGCTGGCCGTCGAGGTGCTGCCCGGACCATCGGCCGCGCTCGCGGCGCTGGTGGCCAGCGCGCTGCCTGCCGACCGATGGCACTTCGCCGGCTTTCTGCCGCGTAAGCACTCGGAGCTGCAGCACGCGTTCGACGGACCCGAGACGCTGGTGGCGTTCGAGTCGCCCAGGCGAATCGCTGCGTCGCTGGCGGTGCTCGCCGAGGTGGACCCCGAGCGGCCGGTTGCCGTGTGCCGCGAGCTGACGAAGCTGCACGAAGAGGTCGTGCGCGGCACCGCCGCCGAGCTGGCGGCGCGCTACGCCGACGCCCCGCCGCGGGGCGAGGTGGCGCTCGTGGTCGGTGGCGCGCCGTCGGCGAGCGACGAGATCGGGCCGGCGCTGGAGGCCCTCAAGCGCCTGGTCGACGCGGGCGCCAAACCGCGTCCGGCTGCGTCGGTGGTGGCGGAGCTGACCGGCGTCTCGGCCAACCGGTTATATCGAGCGCTCACAGCTGACCAGGGTGCATGACGCGCCACCGCCGGCTGATGGCGTGGCGAGTGGCGTGTCAGGCTCCTCTGGTGTGCATGACGCGCCACACCCTCCTAGCTGATCGGACGTTGGCGTGTCATGCACATGATTTTTGGGGCCGCCTGCGGCGGCGTCCTCCGGATGATGTCGCGGCAGGCGCATCGGGCGAGGCAAGGATGCTGAGCGCGCCGTCGCCGCGACACCGGGGAAGCCTCATCCGGCTGTGGTGTCGGCCAGGCGCGGATCGCGGCGCCTGGGGTCGCCTCATCCGGCTGTGGTGTCGGCCAGGGGCGGATCGCGGCCGCCGGGCATGGAGGCCCGGCGGAACGGCCCCATGGATGACTCGCGCAGCGAGGCCCCAATAAAGTCAGGTGGCAGCGATGCCCTTCTACATCACCACCCCGATCTACTACGTGAACGCGCAGCCGCACCTGGGCCACGCGTACACGACGATCGCTGCCGACGTGCTCGCGCGCCAC
>JAFAZZ010000056.1 GCA_019239375.1 Solirubrobacterales bacterium
CCAGCAAACACGGCGAACGCTTCGCCGAACGCGCCCAACCCGCCGCCGCCACCGGCCGCCGGCCAGGCCGCTCACGATTCGCGTACCTACGCGAACGCATCACCGCCCACAACCGCGGCAACCCCTTCCCCGCACTCACCTAAGCCAGCGACCAGGCGACCGAACGGCTACACCTCTTGCGAGCCTTCAGCTTCGATGTCGATCGCCGGGTGCGAGTCGCGTGGCGGGAAATGGATTGGCTTGTTGAGGTCGTGCTCATGCGAGCCGCCGCACGGGCCGGGAGGTCCCCTGGAGATCGAGAAGCTCGCGCCGCGGTGGCCAAGTACGCAATCGAGGCGCCGCCGAGCGCGAATGCTGACTTGAGCCACCCACAGGGTGACCTTCTCGACATTGGGCGTCTGCGGCGCGCCGAGTGCCGAGCTGGCCACCTCGCACTCGGGCGGTAGGGGCTCCCCTATCGATGCCTGGCTTTTTGACCGTCTGAATCCCGGCGGGACCAACGACTGAACGCTTACGTAAAAGCGCGTATTTCCAGGACACCTACGGCCTCGTAGCTATGAACGGCTGGCGACCCACAACAAGGTAGGCAGTTTCGATGCGGTACCTCACCGACGGCACTCACCTATACGAAATCGCTGCCCAGCGCACCGTGCAGAACTTCGGGTTGCTGCGCGGCATGATCCGTTACGTGATCATCAGGGATTGCGTCAGCGAGGCGACGGCCACGATCGACGAATTGCAGCTGGCCGCCCTGTCTGAGATCCGGTGATCCTGGCCCGACCCGCAGGGGCAAGGTTCAGGTTGAGATGGCGATCGCGGCCGCGAGGTACGCGACGTACAGACGGCGAAGCGCGTGGGCAGTTCGACGCGAATCGGCGCGATCAGGCCGCCGAGGCCCGCCACTCCAATGGCCAGGAAGGTGACGCCACCGAGGAACGTGCCGGCCGCTGCGCCGGGCAAGCCCTTCGCGTTCGCGGCGATCCCAGTCGCCAGGTCCTCGGTTCAAACCCGGAGAGCGCGACCGAGAGCACGAACGGAGCGATCCCCAGCGCCAGAGCGACGCCGAGGAACCCGTCGACGAACAGGTCGGCGGCGAACACGACGACGCCGACTCCAGCAACCAGGGCGATGACACCGACGAATCCAGACACTCGTGGCCAGGTTTGCCGCAACCTCCGGTCATCCTCCCAGAGTGTGCGCCGGCGAGCGGACCGTGGGCGTCAAGGCGGCGATAAACGCCAAACGTCGAACTCAATTCGCCTGCGAGCGTGAGATTGCATTTTTGGGTCACCATGGCCCCGAAATGCAGACTCGGCCGCGGCCATGTGGCGAGATTGACCTTAGGCGTCTTGCGGCCTGATTCAACGCGCTCAGAGCATGCCGGCGGGTTAACCGGCTGGTCGTTCGCCGACACCTGTCGGCCGACGGCCCGGCGGATGCGTAGCATCACAGCCATGCCAACTACTCAAACAATCCTGGATTCGATAGAGAAGCGACTTCGCGACGTCAACGCGGAGATCGAAACGCTGACGGCTGCGCGCTCGGCGCTCGACGGCGAGCAGGCCGGGGCGACCCGTCGTCCACCCCGCCCCGCGGCCCCGTCGAGCGCGCGGCGCAGCTCCCGGCGTCCGCCTCAGCGCTCCCGCCGCACAAAACCCGTCGAGGTGGTGCCCGCCGGTCGGCTCGAATCGCTGCTGGCAGAAGGCGACGGCCTTACCACATCGGCCCTCGCCGAGCGAACGAATGGGGACCGCGACCAGGTGCTCACCCTGCTACGGGAGCTGGAGGCGGCCGGGAGGATCCGCAGGACGGGCCAGCGCCGCTCGACCCGCTGGCACGCGATCACCGACGAGGACCGCATCCGCGAGCGTGCGGCCGAACTCGCGGCACGTAGCAAACGCGCAGCCTGATGCCACAGGCGCTGATCCTCCAGGTGCCGCGGGATGGTGCCGTGCACCGGCAGCTCAGCCAGGACCCGCCGTCGAGCTTGGCCGGCGGATCGGTGGTAATTGAGCCCCTACCGGGCGATGCGGAAGGCAATCTGGATCCGCCGGCGGCGGGCGAGGTCGTGCTGTCCGTCCCGTCACCTGAGTCGCTGTCCCGCGAGCCTGACGAAGTTCGGCGAGTGCTTGGACAAGCCGGCGCGGGGGTCGAGCCGCTCGTCGTGGTGATCGAAGCGGCGGAGGAACTGCGCGACGAGGAGGTGGCGCCCGTGGTGGACGCCGTCCGGCACGCGCCTCGACCGGTGATCCTGCGCGTAATCCGCAACGACTGACCTAAGCGCTCGGGACCCGCAGGTTCCAGACGGAACCTCTGGCGCCGATCGGGCAACGGGGCAGACCCCGTTCGATGAGCCGACTGCATTGCATGGGTCTGGTCGCCTCGAACGCGCCCTAGACGCACACACAGATAGCCTGCGCCGAACCCGACGAGGAGGAACGCATGGTCAAGCTTATGGTTTGCTACGGCGCGCCGGAAGACCCGGCCGCGTTCGATCGCTATTACGCCGAGACGCACGTCCCACTGGTGCACAAGATCCCGAAGCTCCGCCGCTTCGAGGCCGGGAGGGTCCTCGGGACGCCCGACGGCTCGACGCCGCCGTATTACTACATCGCGGAGCTCTCGTTCGACACCCCCGAAGAGCTCCAGGCAGCCATGGGAAGTACCGAGGGAGAGGCCGCCCGGGACGACCTCGCGAACTTCGCCAGCGGTGGTGCGACGCTTATGATCGCCGAGACCTGAACCGGTAGCCACGGGGGGCGCCTACCACCGTGCGCGAATCATCGCCGTCCGCCGCCGCGGCGAGTCGGTGAGCTGCGCCGGGGAGGGGTCGCGGGCGGCGCGTCGAAATTGACCTGCGCATGCGGCGCCCGCATGCACCTCATCGTGCCAGGAGACCAGAAAGAGCTACCGATGACCGAGAAGCCGACCAAGCCCGCCCGTAAGCGTGCAGCCGCGCGCAAGCCCGCGCCGAGGCGGCCCAAGCCGAGCCACGGCGAGATCTCCGTCCGCGCCTACTTCATTCATCTCGAGGAGCCTGGGTCCGATCAGCTCAGGAACTGGCTTCGTGCCGAGCGCGAGCTGACCGCTGCATGAGGTAGCCCTCCGCCGGCCACGGACGGCCGGCGGAACGCCATCGCGGGATCGCTCATTGGCGGAGCGCGGGCGCGGCGGCGTACTCTTCGTCGGTGACGTGCTCGCCCCAGGTGACGGGACTGCCCGAATCGTCGACCTCCTGGATCGCGACGTGCGTCATGACGCGATCGGGAGCGGCGCCGTGCCAGTGGTCCTCCCCCGGCTCGAAATAGACGCGGTCGCCGGGGCGGATCACTTCGATCGGACCGCCGCGACGCTGGCAGAGCCCGATGCCTTCGGTGACCCAGATGGTCTGCCCGAACGGATGGGTGTGCCAGGCGGTCCGAGCGCCGGGCATGAAGTGCACGCTGGCCGCGGCGACGCGCGAGGGCGGTGACGCCGTCGCGACCGTGTCGATAAAGACCGTGCCGGTGAACCAGTCGCCCGGACCGGCATTGCTCTCGAGCGAGTTCCGGGTGATCTGCATTGCGTGCTCCTTCAGTGTTCCGGCGATGATCGGGGGAAGGCTCGAACGCCATCGTAGGTGAGGCCGACTCGCCCGTCGCTGCCCAGCGGCGCGGGCACCTGTGTCCGCAGCTGCCCCTAGCCGGTGAATCGAGTCCAGATGTCGCCCAGGGCGATTTGGTCGGTGGCCGTCAGGTGATCCAGGAAGAACCGCCGGATGCCGTCGTGGTGGGTGCGGCGGGCGGCTGTGAGCTTGTCCAAGCCGGCTGCTGTGAGCTCGGCGTACAGGCCGCGGCGGTCGCTGCCGTCGGCGCATCGAGTGACGTAGCCCTGCCCGACGAGCCGGTCGACGAGGCGGGTGCAGCCGCTTCGGCTGAGCAGGACGCGCGCGGCGATGTCTGACATGCGCATGCGATGCTCAGGCGCGTCGGCGAGGAACATGAGCACTTCATAGGCCGAGACCGAGAGCCCATGCTCGGCGTGCATCTCGGCATCGAGCCGCCTGGTGACGTGGGTATGCGTCTCGAGCATCCCTCGCCAGGCGACAAGTTCGTGCCGGGCGAGCGAGCTGTGCTGTGGTGAGTCCGTGATGGGCATCGCGTGGGAGGATCTGTTCGCCTGGGAGGGCGACAATAGCAGCCAACTTGTTGCATGTACAACTATTTGCGCCGCGCGCGTATGCCTTCGATCCCCGGCTCCGCGCCCGCGGGCCACTCCACTTCGTACGGATTAACGATCGGTAGTTGCAATCGCAATCAGACCGCGATATAGTTGTTCCCGCAATCAGTTCAGGCCAGCGACCCCAACCTACTCGCGAGGAAGAGATGAAGCTCGACGGCATGCACCACATCACGATGATCACCGGCGACGCGGAGCGGAACGTCGAGTTCTATGCCGACGTGCTCGGGCTGCGGCTGGTGAAGCAGACGGTGAACTTCGATGCGCCGGAGGCGTATCACCTGTACTTCGGCGACGAGGCCGGTTCGCCCGGGTCGATCCTGACCTGGTTCGAGTTCGCCGGCGCGCACCGCGGACGGCCCGGCGCCGGGATGATCCACACGATCCAGCTCGGCGTCGCCTCCGAAAACTCCTTGGACTTCTGGGCCGAGCGGCTGGCCGCCAGGGGCTACGCGAGCGAGAGGGGCGGGCGCGCGATGTCCTTCGAGGACTACGACGGCCTGCGCTTCGCGCTCGTGGTGGCAGACGATGGGAACCCGCCGCTGCGCGCCTGGCATCCGGAGGTGCCGGCCGAGCACGCGATCCTCGGGGTCGAGGGTGCCCGCGCCTACGTCGCCCGCGGCGCCGAGGCCGACCGCGACCTGTTGACCGGCGCGCTCGGGTTCGAGCAGGCGGGGGACGGCGAGTACCGCCTCACGGGGGATACCCGGCGGTTCCGCTGGGGGTACGACACGACCAGCCAGCGCGGGTTCTCAGGCGCCGGCACGGTCCATCACATCGCCTGGCATTCTCGCGACGAGGATCACGTGGCCTGGCAGGAGCGCGTCGCACAGGCCGGCATGCAGGTCACGCCGGTGATCGACCGCGATTACTTCCTCTCGATCTACTTCCGCCAGCCCCAGGGCATCCTGTTCGAAATCGCGACCACCTCCCCCGGGTTCGCCGTCGATGAGGACCCCGACCGTCTCGGCGAAGCGCTGCGCCTGCCCAAGCAGCACGAGCACCTGCGCCCGATGCTGGAGCGCCACCTCACTCCGTTGACCAATCCCCGCATAGCGGTGCGCCAGGAGGCATAGAACAATGAGCCTGGTCTACCGCGAGCGGTCGGCGGTGGGCGAGCCCGCCGGCCTGCTCGTCCTGCACCATGGACGCGGCGCTGACGAGCACGACCTATTCGGCCTCGCCGATGTGCTCGATCCTGAGCGCCGGCTGCATGTCGTCACTCCGCGGGCGCCGCTGACTCTGCCCGGCGCCCCCGGGTATCACTGGTACACCGTACCCCAGGTCGGCTTCCCCGAGCCCAAGACGTTCCATGACGCCTTTCGTCAGCTCGCGGCCTTCCACGACGAAACCTGGGAACGCACGGGCATCGAGCCAGACCGTACGGTGTTCGGGGGCTTCTCGATGGGGTCGGTGATGAGCTACGCGCTCGGCTTGTCGGGCCAGCGCCCCGAACCCGCCGGTCTTCTCATCTTCTCGGGCTTCATCCCGACCGTCGAGGGGTGGCAGCCCGCTCTCGCCTCCCGCCGCGGGCTGCCGGTGTTCATAACCCACGGGCGGCGAGACCCGATCATGAACGTCGAGTTCGCGCGTCGCGCCCACGAGCTGCTTGACGTGGCTGGCCTCACCGTCGTGTACCTCGAATCGGACACCGCGCACGAAATCCATCCGGCGCACATCCCCGCGGCCGCCCGATGGCTGAGCGATGTCACCGCACGCGCGTCGGCTGGCGCATCTCGGCGTACGTTTTCATAGCGCGGCGGCGTGACGGTCGATGAGCCAGTCCCGGTCGAGTTCGTCGACGCCTTGCACGCCCATCAGCGTGAGCGCGCGGTCGAGTTCGCAGCGGAGGACCTCGAGCACATCGCTCACCCCCTGCTGTCCGCCCACGATCACACCGTATATCAGAGGGCGCCCGATCAGCACCGCGCGCGCTCCGAGCGCGAGCGCCTTCACTACGTCCGTGCCGCGCCGGATCCCGCCGTCGAGCAGCACCTCCGCTCGTTGGCCCACCGCGTCGACGATCGCCGGGAGCGCCTCCAATGAGGCAAGCGCGTGATCGAGCTGGCGCCCGCCGTGGTTGGAGACCACCACGCCCTCGCACCCCATAGATACCGCGCGTACCGCGTCGTCGGGGTCGAGCAGTCCCTTCACATATACGGCGCCGGGCCAGTGCTCGCGGATCCATTCCAGATCCTCCCACGCGAACGTGGCCCGATCGATTTCACGGTGGAGGATCTCGATCGACTCGAATGTCGCCTGTACCCCGGCGGTCGGGAGCAAGTTGCGCATTGCGCCGCGCCCGTGGCGATACTGGTGCAGGAGCCACCGCGGGTGACGCGCCACATCGAGCGCCTCGCGTGGGGTGAGCGTAAGCGCACGATTCAGTGAACCGGAGCTGGTGTACCCCCGGCGCCTCTCGCCCTCGCGGTTCCCAAGTACCGGAACATCCACGGTGACGAACAGCGCGCGGTACCCAGCCTGCCAGGCGCGCTGCATCAGGGTCGCGGTGCGCTCTCCACCGGGATAGAGCTGGAAGAAGTGAGCGGCGCGCGTGCCACCCGCCACCTCCTCGATCGACCACGACGAGGCCGTGCTCAGGATCAGGCGAGTGCCAGCTGCCTCAGCCGCGCGCGCGGCCGCCAGATCCCCGCGCCAATGCGCGAGGCCGAGCGCGCCAGTCGGAGCGAGCAGCACGGGTAGGTCGATCTCGACTCCGGCCACCGTCGTCGCCAGGCGGCGCTCGGCGTGCGCCGTCATCATCCGCGCGCGCAGCGACCAGCGCAGGAACGCGTCCTCGTTGCGGCGCACCGTGACGAGATCGTCTGCCCCGCCCTCGACGTACTCCCAGACGAGCCGCGGCACCCGCTTGGCCGCCGCGGCACGGTAGTCGTCCACGTTGATCAAGCGCTCAAGCGGGCGCAAGCGGTACTCGAATGGTGCCATCCTGGCAAGACTGTCGCATCCCGGCGCCTCGAGGGCACTTCCGCACATGTCGGCGGGACATTTCAGGCCGGCGCGTGATGACCTTTCGCCTCGCGTCACCGGCACGGGAGGGGGTCGATCGGAGGTCTAACCGGCCGCGAACCGGGTAGACGCAGGGTGTCCACCAGCGACGCAACGGTGTCCACGAGCGAGGAGGGTGAAATGCAAATTCCGAAGGACGCAGTCGTCTCGATGATCCAGCAGCGTCTTGGCAGCGACCAGGCTCAGCAGGCGGCACAACAGCTACCTGATCAAGTGGACCACGAACAGCATGCCGGTCTACTGAGCCAGTTCGGGGTAGATCCCCAGGAGCTGCTCGGACAATCGGGTGCCGGCGGCTCTCAGGGCCCCGGACAGGGCCAGCAGTACGGCGGTGGCGGCGGCTACCAGGAGCAGGGCGAGGGCCAGCAGTACGGCGAGGGCGGCGGCTCTCAGGACCCCGGACAGGGCCAGCAGTACGGTGGTGGCGGCGGCGGCTACCAGGAGCAGGGCCAGGGCCAGCAGTACGGCGAGAGCGGCGGCTATCAGGAAGGCGGCCAGGGCGAACAGCCCGGCGGTGGCTACCAGGAGCAAGGCGAGCAGTCGTACTAGTACCGCGCCCGTCGACGTTCACCGCACCAGCGTGGTCCGGCCGTCGTAGCCACGAGCTACGACGTGGCGCGAGATGGGTCTGACCTTCCGCGAGTCTCGCTCGCCGGATGCTCGACCAGCGCCACGACGCGGCTGGCCATAAACCTGGCTGTGCGCACGGGTTCGCCCGTACGCGTTACCTCCACGACTTCGACAACGCCCCGTCCCGTCGTGATCTCGACCCGGCGACCGGCCCGGCTCGCGACGATCTCGTAGGTTCGAGACCCGTCATCCGCAGCCACGACGATCTCCACACGATCACCTTTCATAGTACGAGCGTACTTCGGCTGATCCGCCCGGCTTCCGGACGGCCGCGAAGCCCCAGCCCGATCAGGCTCTCACGGCGTGGCTTGCGGCCGTGTCTGTATCAGACCCCCGGCGTGCCGCTCTCTCGCTATTAGGGCAACTCCGCCGGCCGATGGAGAGCAGTGATGCTGAGCGACAGAACGATGAGATCGGCTTCAGCCGAGACCGAGCCTGCCGAGAACCTGGTTCTCGAGGCTGTCAGCAACGTCGTCGTAGGGCATCTGGGGGATAAGGCAGAGTCGGCATCGCCGGATTGCCCTCCCGTGCTGATCCAGGTCGACGGTCCGGGAAAGTCGCTATTCCTTCAGCGCCTCGGCGTCAAACTCGACCCGGTCCTGGCGCGTCCGCATGCCCGGAAGGGCGCTCGTGCCGCCGCCGAGGATGGCCAGCCGCCGGCCGGCGCCAGGAGGGCCGGCAACCCGAACTGGACGGTCATAACGTTCGATGCGTGGCAGTACCAGCGGTTGTCTCCGCCGTGGTGGTGGCTGATGAGCGCGATCGACAAGCAGATCAAGGCCCGATCGCGAGCAGTGAGCCGATGGCGCCGGGTCCGTTACAGGATGCTGGTCGCCTGGGAGCGCATGCGGTGCCTCGCTCCAGACCTTGCCCTTGTCCTGGCCGGCGTGGCCGTGTTCGTCGTTGGCTGGGAGGCCCAAGGAAAGGCTCTGCTTCATCTCTTCAAGTGGTTGGTGACGGCCGGGGGAGGCCTTCTGGCCATAACGGCGTTCCTCTCAACCCTACGCAACGCCGTCGCACGGCATCTCCTCGCGCAGTCGCCGCGCGGGACCACCGCCCTTCTGCGCACAACCGACCCGATGGAAGAGCTCCTGCGCCGCTACGACTTCCTGACCCGATCCGCCGGCACTCCGATCGCCGTGCTCATCGACAACCTCGACCGCTGCCATGCCGAATACATCGTCGAGATGCTCGAGGGGATCCAGACGTTGCTGCGCCACCGACCCCACTCGAGGCGTCGCCGGCGCCCAAGCGCGCCGGACCGTCCACTGGTTGTCTTCGTCGTTGCGGCCGACCGCAGTTGGCTGTGCGACAGCTACGTGCGCGTCTACGCCGAGTTCGACTCCGGCGCTCGTGAGCCGGGACGCCCGTTCGGGCTCGTGTTCCTCGACAAGATCTTTGAGTTCATGCTCCGCCTTCCAACCATTCCGGCTGGTGTTTCGGTCGCGGCGCGCACCGATCAGACTCGGGTCCGTCCGGGTAACCCGTTCGACGGATTAGAGCAAGAGCTGGATGTTCGCCGAGAACTCCGCGAACTCGAGCGAGCGGTCGCGGCAGAGCACGAGGCGACCAACTTACCGCCGGCGGTCCCGCAGCTGCGAGCAGACGCCGTCGAGAGGCTAGGCGACATACATCGCGCCAGTCTGCATGCCGAAGGCGACAGACGGTTTGACACCAACGGTCAACTCGAGCAACTGCTCGCTGACATGGACCCAGGCCCGGCCATCCGGCGAGCGCTCGAGACCGCCTACTGCGTCGGCAGGGCGACGCAGCTTCTCGCCGGCCATGCCGTCGACACCGACAGCGACGCGATTTACCGGCTGGGCTTATGGACTCTCATCGAACTGAAATGGCCGGATCTGGCGAGCCACCTCACTCGCTCGCCGCACGACCTCGAGCACATTGCCAAAGAAGCCGTCCCAGAGACCATCGCTCCAGAGCTCAGGCTGGTGTTAGACGATCCGGTGGCGCGCCGACTCACCCATCGCGTCTTGGACGGCAGGCTCCAGGCCCAAGATATCGCGCGGTTCACCACCCCGCTGCCGACCCCGTCCGCCGCATCTCAGACAAAGGGCGAGCTGCACCCAAGGCAGTCGTCGCACCGGACCCGCCTCCGCCATCCGGACCTAGGAGCCGGTTCGATCGGGTGCTCCACGGCGCTCGAGCGGCGGGGTGGGGAAGTGGCGAGGGCCTGACGCCGGGAGAGATCCCGCGCGAGGGTGCCCCGCCGCGCGTCGACTCCCCCGTACCGCGTATCGTGCCAGTTGACGTCTGCGCAACCGTCGGACGGCGCGTCACGATGACTCTCACCGGACCTCCACAAAAACCGCTGTTCCGCGAGCGCCTGGAGCGCCGGGGAACGTTCGCGGTTGCGGTCGAGCTGGTCACGAGTCGCGGGGTGGTCACGACGCAGTCCAGCCGGGCCACCGTCGAGATGGCTCAGCAGCTGGCCCTCGACCCGAGGATCGATGTGATCTCGATCACCGACAACCCGGGCGGCAATGCGATGCTGGCGCCGGACACGCTCGGCACCGATCTGGTGTCGCGGGGACAGGAGGTGATCATCCACCTGGCCTGCAAGGACTGGAATCGCAACGCCCTCGAGAGCCGCGGATGGAAGCTGGCATCGGAGGGCTTTCACAACGTTTTGGCGCTGTCCGGGGATTATGCGCGCCAGGGCCATCGCGGGGCCCCCGCGCCGGTGTTCGATATCGACTCCGTCGGGCTTCTGAAGCTGTTCTCGGAGATGAACCAGGGTCTTCCTGACCAGCGACGTCCGGAGAATCGCTTGGACCCTACCGATTTCTTCTTGGGGTGCGTGGTGACCAACCACAAGCTGTTCGAACGCGAGGTCGTGCCTCAATACCTCAAGTTGGCCAAGAAGGCTCGGGCGGGCGCGCGCTTCGTGATCAATCAGATCGGCTACAACGCCCGCAAGGACGACGAGCTGCTGCGCTACATCCGCTATGCGAAGCTTCGGTTGTCGGCGCTGGCCAACGTCTACCTGCTCTCGCGCCCGGCCGCGCGCGCCTTCCACGCCGGCCGGATCCCCGGGGTCGTGGTGAGCGACGAGCTGCTCGAGATCGCTGAGCGCTACGGCGCCGGCAAGGACAAGGGCCGTTCCTACTTCGTCGATCTGGCCGCCAAGCAGGCCGCGGTGGCGCGCGGCCTGGGCTTCCAGGGCGTTTACCTGGGTGGCCACACGACCGCGGAGACGTTCTTCGAGATCCTGCAGCGGGCCGAGGGCTATGCCCGCGAATGGCAGGCGGTGGCCAAGGACATCCGGTTTGGCCGCCCCGGCGAGTTCTACATGTTCGAGCGCGACGCTGAGACTGGGTTGTCCTCGGATGAGCTCGGCCGTTCCTACCTCGAGACCAAGCGCCGCGGGCAGACCGATCTCGCCGTCCCCGCGAGCTACCGCCTGAGCCGTCAGATGCACCGCTGGCTATTCGACCCCGAGGCGCCGCTGTTCGGCGCCGGTCGGGCGCTGTACGAGCGCATCGAGGCCGGGCCGCCGGCGCTCGGGCGAGCCGCGCACGTGGCCGAGCAGGCGGCGAAGGTGTCCATTTTCCATTGCCGCGACTGCGGGGACTGCTCGCTGCCCGACATCGCCTACGTGTGCCCTGAGTCGATGTGCGCCAAGAACCAGCGCAACGGTCCTTGTGGCGGGACGCGCGACGGGCTGTGCGAGGTCTACGACACCGAGTGCATCTGGTCGCAGGCCTATGAGCGGCTGAAGGCCTACGGCGAGTCGGACGGAATGCTCGAGGGCCCGGTCGTGGTCAAGGACAACGCGCTGAACAGGACGAGCGCCTGGGCCAACACGTTCCTGGAGCGCGACCACAACACCAGACATGACCTGCCGTCCTGAGGTCACTAGGCAGCCGGCTGACGTTCGAAAATAGGAGGAGGGCATGCAGGCAGATTCGGGAGGGGCTCCCACGGCCGGGTCGGGTCTTTCGATGGTCGGAAGCACGCGGGAGGACGTCGGGCGCCTGGTGCTGGCCTGCCCAGATCGTCCGGCGATCCTCGCGGCCGTGGTGAGTCGCCTCGCGGCGGCCGGGGCCAACATCAATACGTTCGATCAATACTCCACGGCCCCGGAAGGAGGCAGGCTGTACCTACGCTCGGAGTTCCTGCTCAAGGACCTTCCGGATCGACTCGATGATCTGCGCTCGCGCATGGAGGAGATCGCGGAGGACTTCGACATGCAATGGCGGCTAGAGCCCGCCACGAGGCGAAAGCGCGTGGCCATCTTCGTCTCGCGCTACGAGCACTGCCTGCTCGACCTGCTGTGGCGCTGGCGGCGCGGTGAGCTTCATATGGACATCGCCGCGGTGGTGTCTAACCACCCGGACCTGGAAGCGGAGGTGGCTGCCTTCGGCGTGCCTTATTACCACATCTCGGTCACACCGGACGCCAAGGCCGAGGCCGAGCAGCATCAGCTCGATCTGCTCGTCGGCAAAGTCGACTTTGTGGCCCTCGCCCGCTACATGCAGATTCTCTCGGGCGAGTTTCTCGCTCGCGTCGGCGCCCCAGTGATCAATATCCACCACTCGTTCCTTCCCGCATTCGCCGGTGCGGAGCCGTACGTGCGCGCGCACGACCGCGGGGTGAAGCTCATCGGCGCTACGGCGCATTACGCCACCGAGGACCTCGACGAGGGGCCGATCATCGAGCAGGACGTCCGCCGTGTATCCCACCGAGCCGATCCAGAGATGCTGACCATGATCGGTCGTGACATCGAGCGGACGGTGTTCGCGCGCGCCGTGCACTGGCACCTCGAGGACCGCGTCCTCGTTCACGAGAATCGGACGATCGTCTTCTGGCCGGGCTAGCGACGCTGCGCTATGAGCGAGGCGATCGCGCTGCTCGTGCTCGTTGCCAGCCTGGTGGCAGCGATCACGCGGCCGCGGTGGGCGCCGGACTGGGCCGTCGCGGCGGGTGGCGCGTTGGTGCTATTGGCGGCCGGCGTCCTGAGCTTTCACGGAGTGCGGGAGGCCCTCAGCAATCTCGGCCCGACCGTCGGCTTTCTCGCTGCGCTCCTCGTGCTGGCCGATGGTTGCCGACGGGCCGGCGTGTTCGACGCGCTGGGTGCTGGAATGGCGCTCGGCTCGAGCGGACGCTCGTCCCGGCTCCTGGCGATGGTGTTCCTCGCCGCGGCCGGCACCACCGCCGTCCTCAGCCTCGATGCCACTGTCGTGCTGCTGACCCCAATTGTGTTCGCGACTGCTGCGCGGCTGCGCGTCAACCCGCGCCCGCATGTCTACGCGTGCTCACATTTGGCGAACAGCGCCTCGCTGCTGCTCCCCGTGTCGAATTTGACGAACCTGCTGGCGTTCCGCGCGAGCGGCTTGTCGTTCCCCCGGTTCGCTGGGTTGATGGTGCTCCCCTGGCTGGTCGCGGTGCTGATCGAATGGCTGGTGCTGCGCCGCGCCTTCGCCGGTGACCTCCGGCGGCACGCTACCTGGTCGATCCGGGTGGAACGCCGGCCCCTGCCCTGGTTCGCCCTCGGAGTCGTGGGGTTGGCGCTGGTGGGCTTCGCGCTCGGCTCGCTGATCTCGGTTGAGCCGGTGTGGGTCGCCGCCGCCGCCGCGCTCGCGCTGGTGCTGCGCGAGCGACCGCGTCCCGCGGAGGTCGTGCGCGCGGCCGAACCGACGTTCCTGATGTTCGTGCTCGGACTGGGACTCGTCGTACAGGCGGCCAGTCAGCACGGACTCTCGAGCGCAGTCGACTCGCTGCTGCCCCACGGCACGTCGCTGGCCACGCTACTGGCCGTGGCCGCAGCTAGTGCCGTCCTCGCCAACCTCGTGAACAACCTCCCGGCCACGCTGATCGTCCTGCCGGTGGCGGCAAGCAGCGGGCCTGGCGCGGTACTGGCGATGCTGGTTGGCGTCAACATCGGCCCCAACCTCACCTACGTCGGCTCCCTAGCGACGCTTTTGTGGCGGCGGATCGTGCACGCCCACGACCACGAGACCGACATGGGTGAGTACACGCGCCTTGGGCTGCAGACGGTGCCGCTCGCGCTGCTGGCGGCCACCCTCGCCCTGTGGTTGGCTTTGCAGGTTCTCTGATGCGTGCCGTAGTGTGGATAGCCGAGGGCACATGGGAGGCGTGCGTCGACCAGGCCGCAACTCTCTTACCGCATGACGCCGAGATCGAGCTGCTCCACGTCGCACCGGTTGACGTGGAGGAGGTCGCGGCCCGCAGCGCGGCGCGGCTGCTCGGGCGCCATCCGCCACCCCCGCCCGAGCCCCCGCTGCGAGCCATCGCCGAGGAGGAGGCCCAAGCCCTGCTCGCCGAGGCACGGGCTCGACTCGGGCACCCGGCTGAGATGAGGTCGCTCCGTGGCCGGGTCGAGCGCGAGGTGGTGGCGGCATGCGCGGCCGCCGACCTGCTGATCCTCGCGCGCGACGGCGAGCAACGGCTCGGTCCGAAGAGCCTAGGGAAACACGCGCGATTCGTCGTAGACCACGCTCGCTGCGAGGTTCTCCTGGTGTGGCCGGAACCGCCACCCGGGATCGAGACCATTCCGCCTCCACCCCACTTGCGGTAGCCGCTACACCGGCTCTAGTTCGACCCGGTTGTCGTTGAAGGTGGGTGCACGCGACAGGCGCGTGAGGCGCTGCGATGTGGTCGCCTGCGCTCCGGGGTGGCCCCACCAGCCCATCGGGGCGACCAGGACCCCGGGCCGGGCGTTGTCGCTGACGCGGGCCGGGAGCACGCAATCCCCGCGATCGTTGAACAGCCGCACCAGCGAGCCATCCCGGATCCCGCGTGGGGTGGCATCGTCGGGATGGACGACCACGTAGGGCTCCGGCTGGGCGCCCGCTTGGCGCGCCTGGTTGGCGAAAGTCGAGTTCAGGAACAGGTGAGTCTTAGGGGTCAGCAGCGCGAGCGGGAGCCGCGCGGAGAGCTCGGGGTCCGCGACCTCGGCCGGCGGGTCGTAATGGGGGAGCGGGTCGACGTCCCGATCAGCCAACTGATCGCAGCGCAGCGCGAGCCGCCCGTCGGGGGTGGCGAAGTGCCCGGCGGCGTGGGGCGCCGCGCCCTGCCCAAGGTCGATCTTCGCCCATCCTCGCCTACGCAGCTCCTCGAGCCTCACCGCGCCCGGGGCCGACGCGAACAGCTCCGCCAACATCTGCTCGTCGGTCACGGAGAAGCAGGGGTCGTCTAGCCCCAGCCGCGCGGCGAGCAGCCGAAAGACCTCGGTGTTCGGCTTTGCCTCGCCGCGGGGCGCGATGGCCGGGTCGTTCCACGTCAGGTAGTGATGGCCCCAGGAGAACAGCGCGTCAAGATGCTCGAGTTGGGTCGTCGCCGGAAGGACAACGTCGGCGTACCGGGCGGTGTCGGTCATGAACTGCTCGAGTACGACGGTGAATAGATCGGAGCGGCTCAAGCCGCGTCTGACGGCAAGGGCATCGGGAGCCACCTGCGCTGGGTTGGAGCCCCACACCACCAGCGCGGCCACGGGTGGATCGAGCTCAGGGTCGGTCAATGCCGCGCCGAGCGAGGACATGTTGATCGTGCGCACAGGCCCAGGACGCAGATCGGCCCGCTTAAGCGGCGAAGAGTCCACAGCGCCGGCGATCGCGGTAGGGATGTACGACAGTCCGCCGCCCGTGTGCCGCCACGAGCCGGCCAGGGCCGGAAGACAAGCGATCGTGCGGTAGGCCATTTCCGCCCCTGCGTGGCGCTGAGCGCCGACCCCGAGGCGTACGAGCGACGGCTGCCGCAGTGCCAGATCGTGCCCCAGCCGCGTGATCTGCTCGGCCGGCACACCGCACAGCGACGCCCAATAGTTGACCGGCTCTGCGGCCACGCGGGCGATCACCTCGTCGTAGCCGGTGGTGTACGCACGGCACCACTCCTCGTCGAGGAGGCCGGCATCGAGCATTGACCGCATCGCCCCCAGCGCCAACGCCGCGTCGGTTCCGGGCAACGGCCGGACGTGCTCGTCAGCCACGCGCGCAGTGCGCGAACGGAACGGGTCAACCACCACCAGCCGCGCGCCGGCGTCACGAGCATCCAGGATCAGCCGCCACAGGTGAGGCGCCGTCGAGAGCGGGTTCCAACCCCAGCAAACGATCAGACGACAATGCGGCCACAGCTCAGGGTCGACCTCCGGCGAGGGGCCCTGCGTGGCGACCGTCCCGAAGATGCCCGCCGTCGCGCAGATGGTGCGCTCCAGGTTGGTGGCCCCGAGCGCGTTCATCACCCGAGCGCTCATCGTGTCCGATTGCAGGAACCCCTGGGTGCCCAGGTAGGAATACGGGAGGATCGCCTCTCCGCCGTGGCGCTCACGCACGCCCCGCAACGTCCCGGCCACCAGGTCCAGCGCCTCGTCCCAGCTCACGGCGCGAAACTCCGCTGCGCCCTTGGGGCCCGCCCTGACCAGCGGATGCAAGAGCCGGTCGGACGAGTACACACGCTCGAGGTAGTTCGACACCTTGCCGCACAGGAAACCGCGCGTCACCGGCTGATCGGGATCGCCCGCCACCCGCACGGCGCGACCTTCGTCGTCCACCGTGACCAGCATCGCACACGTATCTGGACAGTCATGCGGACACGCCGCGTGGACAACCCGCTCGTCGCTCATGTGACGCGATCCTCCCAGAACGCGCCCGCTCGCGAAAGCCCCTCAGCGCGCCAGCAGTGGCGCCTCTTCTCGACGCAGCGATGCCCATTGGGCGTCGGGCTCCCGGCCGTCCAGGCTGTGTAGACCATCGGCCTGGGACAGGATGGCTGGCAGTTCGTCGGTGTGCACGATGGCCAAGGCGCGCGTGGAGCGGGTGAGGGCGGTGTAGAGAGCGCCGACGCCGCCGTCCGGCCGTTGAGCGAGGATCGCGTCGGGATCAACGACGACCACGGCATCGAACTCGAGCCCTTTGATGACGTGGAGGTCGAGGAGGTTGATGGCCGGCGAGAGCGCCTCACGTGTAGCGTCGGCGAACTCCACCGGTTCGAGCGCGGCCCGCACCTGCGCCATCCGCGCCGCAGGAGCGACCACGCCCACGCTGCCAACGGCGTCGGCCATCCGCGTGGCTAGGCGTACGATCGTGCTCCCGACTGCGTCTCCTCGAGCTCGTACGGCGACTGGAGGCCACGGCGCGCGTCTGACCCCGTATGGAATGCTGGGCTTGATGCCGGGGAGCCCTGATGCGACCTGCAGGAAGTCGTGCGGGACGCGGTAGCTCAGCCGTAGTTCACGCGTCGCGAACGTGGGCACGCCGGCATCGCGAAGCACGCTTTGCCCACGTGGAGACGCCGGCTTGCGCCGTCCGCTGCGCGATGTCTCCGAGCACGGTCAGCGATTTACGGCGCGCGCGACGAATCACCATCCTGAGCTCCATGGCCGTGAGGTTCTGCGCCTCATCGATCACCACATGTCCGAAGGTCCGGTGATGGGCTCGATCAGCCAGCGCGCCTCGTCGAAAAGCGCCACGTCCGTCGCGCTCATATCGATCCGCCTGGCCGGAGCGGAGGATGACAGCGACAGGTCGATTTCTTCGTCGCTGACCAGGTCGGCGGCCGCCTCCTTGAGCCGCCGGCGGTTCCGGTAGAGGGCCCGCACGAGCCGCTCCGGTGTCACATGCGGCCAGACCTTGCTGGCAAGTCGCTGGTAATCCCGGCTCTTCCTGACGGTGGTGACAATGTCGGTGATCGAGACCACCACGGGACGGCGCGACTGCTCGATCGCGCGTGCGGCCAACAGCTCGGCTAGCTTCGCACGGAAGCGCGAGCGTCCAGCCTGGTAGCTCCGGGTGGCTTCGCGAGCAGACATCAAGCTCGACGCTCTGCTCGCCGAGCGACGGCAGCACCTGTCCGATGTAGCGGATGAAGGTCCGGTTCGGGCCGACCACCAGCACACCGGCGGCGCGGAGCGTCGGGTGCGCGTACAGCAGCCACGCCGCGCGATGAAGGCCGACGGCGGTTTTGCCGGTTCCCGGTCCGCCTTGAACGACGAGCGCCGGGACGGGGTCTTCCTTGATCGTGTCGTATTGCTCGGGCGTGATCGTCGCGATGATCTGGCGCATCTCCCCCACGCGCTGGCGAGCGATGTCCTCGATGATCGCCTCGGCGAGGTGATCCTCGTTCTCCCGCGCCAGGCGCTCGTCGACGAAGCCACGGACCCGATCGTCCTCGATGTCGAAGCGCCGCCTGAGCGTGATCCCCCGGGGGTCGCGCGGCGTAGCAGCGTAGAACGGCTCAGCCGCATGCGCGCGCCAATTGATCGCCAGCAGGCGATCGCTCGAGCGCTTCGTTGGCAAACTCGTCAATGCCGCCGGTCGAGTGGCGCGATCGGAGCTCCGCCAGTGCCTGTACGAAGGCCTCGACGGTCCGCTCGAGATGCTCCTGCTCCTCGGACAGCTCACGATGCTCGCCGCTCACC
The DNA here is from genome assembly GCA_019239375.1 of Solirubrobacterales bacterium. Classification (GTDB taxonomy): domain Bacteria; phylum Actinomycetota; class Thermoleophilia; order Solirubrobacterales; family Solirubrobacteraceae; genus Palsa-465. The sequence continues at coordinate 18,272 of JAFAZZ010000056.1, forward strand.
AGCTCCGACTGTAACCGCCGGCGTGCGCCGGCGGTCAAGCCGTCGCGGCGGTGCCCCCGGCTCCGGCGCGCAAACCCGCTCGCGCTGCCCGGGCCACCGCGCCGTCCTCGCCCGCGGAATTCCGTCCAGCGGCTACCCAGGCGAAGCGGAATGAAAGTCCCGCGGCCAGGTACAGCATGCTCGCAACAAGATCGAGTTGGGCCGGCAGTGGGCGCCGAGCGAGCCGCAGGGCAAGCCCGCTCAGAACGGTTCCCTTGGCCAGCTT
>JAFAZZ010000149.1 GCA_019239375.1 Solirubrobacterales bacterium
CGCAGGTCGTCCTTCGTCCACCCCGCGCCGGCGAACAGCGAGGCGTGCTCGGGCCCGAGCGCGATACAGGCGCTGATCGTCTCGTGGATGAGCGCGCCAGTCCGCCGGACGGTGTCGGCGAGGTCGAGCCCGAGCTGCTCGGGTACCGTGGTGTGGCGCGCCTCGATGTGCGCCACCGAGCGCATCGTCATCGCGGTCACTGTGCTCGCTGAAGCATCGAAGCCGTGCTCGACGTGGAACGCCGGCCACGGCGACTCCTCCTCGTTCTCGGCGATGCATGCCGTGTACTTGGCCGGGTTGCCCTGGGTAGCCTGGTCGAGCTCGTGGGGGCGCAGGCCGAACGCGTTGATCGCGCTCAGACGGACGGCCCGTCCGATCGTGGCGTTGGCCCGGAAGCCCGACCCGAACACGTTGCCCCGGCTGTTGAGGCCAAGGTGTTCCCGGATCGGGCCGTTGACCAGCAGCATCGGCGCGGTCCCCGTCGTGCTCTGCCAGATGCCGCGGGTGACGTAGCCCTCGGCCTGGAGCGCGGACCATGCCGCCAGAACGACCGGGAAGTACTCGGGCCGGCAGCCCGCCATCGCGGCGTTTATCGCGGCCACGCGAACCGTGAGCGCGCGGTTCAGGTGGGGCATGGAAAGCAGCACCTCGTCCGCTCCCCGCGAGCTCTGATCGAGAAACTCCGCCAGGTATGACTCGGTCACCGGCATGACCGGCAGCCCGTCGGTCCAGCCTCGCTCGGCGTATTCCTCCAGCACCCGCCGGATCTCATCGATTTCGATGGCGGGAAGTTGGGCCGGCGCGCCATCCATCTCGCAATCACCCGCCCACCAGGATGCGCACGACCTCGCTGATCACAGGCCGCACGTGGGCCTCGATCTCGGCCGGGCCGAGGCTCGCGATCGGGTGGGGGATGGTCACGAACTCGAAATCGGGCGCGCCGTACACGTCGGCCATGGCCCGTGCCGGCACCACGAACGCGTCCGTGCAGATCGACACCGCAGGTACGCCGGCGCGCTCGAGCACGATACCGTCGGCCAAACTGGCCGCCGAGCAGGAGCCTCAGTCACCGACCCCCGCGATCACCGCATCGCAGCTCTGCGCGATCTCCATGGCCCGGTCCTCCTCGACCGGCGTGCCGAAATACGACTTCGTGTAGGTGCTCACCTCGCCGAGGTGGTGCTGCGCGCGCAGCTGGGCCGCCACCGTCTGCAGCACCAGAGCGGCGTTGGGCTTGGCGTTGTCGAGCAGCCCGAGGCGCACGCCGGCGAGGTCGCGAACGCGCGGGGTCAGCGTGGCGGCGCGCGATACGTCGGATTGGCCGGTTGGATCGAGAATGGCCTCCCGATTGGTCACGACGAACCTCCGCTCTGCGGTTACGCTGTGCCGCGCACGCTACCACCGTGCGCTCGACCGAACAGACGCCCGCTAAAGTCCCGCGCCGCATGTTCTCGAGCCGCATGTTCTCGAAGGTGCTGATTGCCAACCGCGGCGAGATCGCGGTCCGCATCATGCGCGCGTGCGAGGAGCTCGGAATCAGCACGGTGGCCGTCTACTCGGAGCTCGATCGCGACGCCGTCCATGTCAAGCGGGCGCAGGAGGCGTACCTGCTCGGCCCGGGACCGGCGGCTGAGAGCTATCTGGCGATCGAGAAGCTGATCGACGCGATCGAGCGATCCGGAGCGGAGGCGGTGCATCCCGGCTACGGCTTCCTGGCCGAGAACGCGGCGTTCGCCGGCGCGCTCGAGGAGCGCGGGATCACCTTCATCGGCCCCCCGGCGAAGGCCATCGAGGCGATGGGATCGAAGACTCGCGCCCGGGAGCTGATGGCGCGCGCTGGGGTTCCGATCGTCCCGGGCACAACCGAGCCGGTAGCCACCATCGACGACGCGCGGCGCCTGATCGCAGAGACGATCGGCTACCCGGTGGCGGTCAAGGCGGCCGGCGGCGGCGGCGGCAAGGGCTTCCGGGTCGCGCTCGAGGAGCCCAAGCTCCAGGAGGCGTTCGAGGGCGCGGGGCGCGAGGGGGAGAAGTTCTTCGGCGACGCAACGGTGTATCTCGAGCGCTACCTGCCCGACCCGCGGCACGTCGAGGTCCAGGTTCTGGCCGATACCCACGGCAACGTGATCCACCTGGGCGAGCGCGACTGCTCGCTCCAGCGCCGCCACCAGAAGCTGATCGAGGAAGCGCCGGCGCCTGCGGTGGACGACCAGCTCCGCGCAAGGATCGGCAACCTCGCCACTGCCGCCGCCGCCGCAGTCTCCTACAGCGGCGCGGGCACGATCGAAGGCCTGCTCCAGGACGGCGAGTATTTCTTCCTGGAGATGAACACGCGAGTCCAGGTCGAGCACTGCGTGACCGAGATGGTGACCGGCATCGACATCGTCAAAGAGGGCATCAGGGTCGCCGCCGGCCAGCCGCTGTCGATCACCCAGGACCAGGTCGAGCTGCGCGGCCACGCGATCGAGTGCCGGATCAACGCCGAGGACGCCTCGAAGAACTTCGCCCCGGCGCCGGGGCGAATCGGGGCCTATCACGAGCCGGCGGGGCCGGGCGTCCGCGTCGACTCCGGTGTCGAGTCAGGCTCAGAGATCTCGCCCATGTACGACCCGATGGTGGCCAAGCTGATCGTCTGGGACGTCGACCGCGAGCAGGCCACGGCGCGGATGCTGCGCGCGCTAGCCGAGTACCGGATCGAGGGCCTCAAGACGCTGCTGCCCTTCCATGAGGCAATCCTCGCGACCCAGCAGTGGCATGACGCCGAGACCTGCCGCGACCTGATCGGGGATCGCCGGTGGTTGAAGACGCTCGCGTTGCCGAGCGCCGAGAAGCCGGCGGCCGAGGCCAAGGAGGCAGGGCAGACGGTTCAGCAGACCTACACGGTCGAGGTCTCGGGCAAGCGCTTCGATGTGAAGGTAATCGGGCCGCCGCCGGCGGCCAGCGGCGCGGTCAACGGCGCCGCCCCGGGCCCGGCTGCCGGTCTCGCCGCCCCGGAGAGCGCGGCTCCTAACCGCCGGGCGCCCCGCCGCGCCGCGCGGGTACGCAGCGGTGGCGCTGGCGGGGGCGACACACTCGCCTCGCCCCTCCAGGGGACCGTGCTGAAGGTCGCCGTCCAGCAGGGCGCCGAGATCGAGGAGGGCGCGCTCGTGGCGGTGATCGAGGCGATGAAGATGGAGAACGAGATCACCGCGCACAAGGCCGGCGTCGTCGCCGAGCTGCCGATCGCCGTCGGTTCCTCGGTGGCCACCGGCGACACGCTGGCAGTGATCAGCTCGGCGGCGGGCTAGCGCCCAAGGTCAGCCCGCGCTGCCCCCGGGGTGACCCGCTCCACGTTCTCGGCATGGATCCGGCGCTGGGCCTTGGTTCGCCGGCCGGCGGGGAGCGGCGCGCCGGCACCGTCTCGACCCAGCGCGCGCAAATACGCCGCGTCCTCCTCGAGCAGTCTCAGCGCCTGCACCGGACCCAGCGGCCGCCCGTGACCCGGAACGATGGTCTGGCAACGCTCCACGACTGGCCGCAGCCGCTCGAGCGTGGCCAGGTACGCCTCGACCGATCCGCCTGGAGACAGCCACGGGATCTCGACCGGCGAGAGGTAGTCGCCGCACACGAGTACGCCCAGCCACGGCACACAGAACGCGGTCCCGTCGACGGTGTGCCCGTCCGCCGGATGCAGCTCGAGTTCGTGCTGGACCGCCGAGCCAAGGCCCAGCCGACCCGGCACGGGAAGTGACTGCACGCCGCCCAGCGACAAAGGCGGGCGATCGTCCACGTACTGCTCCTCGTCAAACTCGCGCAGCTCACGCTGCGCGGCGCCCGGTTCGGCGGCCAGGCGCCGGGCGGTGGTCTCACCGCATCCGAGCGAGGCCTGCGGGAAGGCGATCCGCCCGAGCAGGTGGTCCCAGTCGGCGTGCGTGGCGAGCAAACCCGACACCGGGAAAGCGGCCTGTTCGAGCACACCCGGGAGCGCCGTCAGCTCGTCCGGGTAGACCGGCGAGTCGATCACGAACCCTTCCTCGCCGGCGCGCACGGCCGTGCACGTCGTCTGCCAGAAGCGGCTGATGCAGACGATCAGGTCGGCATGGACCGCCTGGACCTTCAATTACAAGACACCGATAGTCTTCAACGCCTCGCGCAGGCTCGCGACCTCGGCGTCTGGCTTCTTCTGGTTTGACTCGAGCGTGTCCTTGTTGCGGTTGACCCACACCACCGGGATCTTGCGCTTCAGGCACGGCTCGACGTCGTAGTAGTAGCTGGCCGCGACGTGGACCCAGCCCTTCTTGCCGCCGATCCGCCGCTCACATTCGGTGAAGTGGGCCGGATCGGGCTTGTAGGAGCGGACCTGCTGAGCCGTCACGACCAGGTCGAAGTCGAGCGGGATGTGTCGCCGGGTCTGGCCGAGCAGCTTGTCGTCGATGTTCGAGATCAAGCCCACCTTGGACTTCTTGGCCACCTTCGCGAGCGCCGAGTTGGTCTCCTTGAACGGCGGCCAGCGCTGAACCGAGTCGGGGAGAAAGCCGGCGCGTGAGGGCTCGAGCGGCCAGCCCAGCGTCTTGGCGATCTGCACCGCGGTGCGGCGGAGGACCTCGGCGTAGAGCTCATAGGAGCCGGCCTGGATCTGACGCTGGACCTCGTAGAAGAGCGGGATGAGGTCGTCGCGCTCGATCGTGAACCCGTCTCGCTCCGCCTCGCTCCTGAACGCATCGTAGGCACCCGTCTCCCAGTCGATCAGCGTTCCGTACACGTCGAACGTCACGAACGTGATGTCCTTGGGGATCGCCATGGCGGCGCCATGATGCCATGGCGAGACTCTCCAGCGCTTCCAGGCCTTTCCGTAGCCGGGCGGCCACCTTCGCAGCGACGTACTAGAGTCCAGCCGCGCATGGATCTGCTCGAGTACCAGGGAAAGCAGGTGTTCGCGCGGCACGGCGTGCCCGTGCCCTCCGGCCGCCACGCCCAGACGGTCGACGAGGCCGCCGCGGCGGCCGACGACATCGGCTACCCGTGCGTCATCAAGGCCCAGGTGCAGATCGGCGGCCGCGGCAAGGCCGGCGGGATACAGGTCGCCAACAACCACAATGAGGCGCGCGAGCACGCGCAGGCGATCCTCGGGATGGACATCCGCGGCCTTACCGTGCACGAGCTCTGGGTCGAAGGCGCCTCGCAGATCGCCTCGGAGTACTACGCCTCGGTCGTGTTCGACCGCTCGGCCAAAGCGCCGCTGGTGATGCTCTCGACCAAGGGCGGGATGGACATAGAGGAGGTCGCCGAGACGGATCCGGGAGCGATCGCACGCCTGCACGTTGATCCGCTGCTTGGCTTCCAGGAGTTCCACGGCCGGCGCTTGGCCTTCGAGGCGGCGGTCGACGCCGATGTCGTTCGGCCGGTCGGCGCGATGCTGGCCAAGCTCTACGAGGTGTTCGTCTCCGAAGAGGCGACCCTGGTCGAAGTCAACCCGCTGATCGTCACCCCGGAGCGCCAGGTCAAGGCGCTCGACGCCAAAGTCACCCTCGATGACAACGCGCTGTTCCGCCACCCCGACAACGCCGAGCTGCGCGACCCCTCGCGCGAGGATCCCCAGGAGCGGATGGCCAAGGAGCGCGGCCTGACCTATGTCAAGCTCGACGGCAACATCGGGATCCTCGGCAACGGCGCCGGGCTGGTCATGTCGACGCTCGACGTGGTCGCCCAGGCGGGTGGCTCGCCGGCCAACTTCCTCGATGCCGGCGGCGGCTCCAAGGCCGAGGCGATCACCAGCGCGGTCGAGGTGATCCTGTCCAACCCGAACGTCAAGGCTGTGCTGTTCAACATCTTCGGCGGCATCACCCGCGGCGACGAGGTGGCGCGCGGGTTGATCGAAGCCTTCAACCAGATCAGCCCGCAGGTCCCGTTCGTGGTCCGGTTGGACGGCACCAACGACCTCGAAGGCCGACAGCTGCTCGCCGAAGCCAGCCTGCCCAATGTGTTCACCGAGTCCACCATGGACGGCGCTGCGCAAAAGGTGGTGGAGTTGGCGGCGCCGTGAGCATTCTCGTGGACACCAACACCAAGCTGGTCGTGTCGGGCGTCACCGGGCGCGAGGGCACGTTCCACTCGCTGCGCAACCGCGACTACGGAACCCAGGTGGTGGGCGGCGTCACCCCCGGCAAGGGCGGGCAGGACGTCGAGGGCATCCCGGTGTTCGACACCTTCCACGAGGCGGTCGCGCAGACCGGCGCCAACACCGCGATGATCTTCGTGCCGCCGCGCTTCGCCGCCGACTCGATCCTGGAGGCCGAGGACGCCGGAATCGATCTGATCGTCGCAATCACCGAGGGCATCGCCGCCCACGACGAGCTTCGCGCGTTCAACGTGATCAAGAAGAACGGCCGGGCGCGGCTGATCGGACCCAACTGTCCCGGGATCCTGTCCCCGGGCAAGGCCAACGTCGGCATCATCCCGGCCGCGTTCTTCAAGGAGGGCAACGTCGGCGTGGTCTCGCGCTCGGGCACGTTGACCTACCAGATCGGCAACGTGATCGCCCAGGAGGGCTTCGGCAACTCGACGATCGTGGGCATCGGCGGCGACCCCGTTCCGGGCTCGGACTTCATCGACATCATCGCGTTGTTCCAGGAGGACGCCGAGACCGAACTGATCGTGATGTGCGGTGAGATCGGCGGCGACGCCGAGGAGCGCGCGGCGGAGTTCATCGCCGCCAACGTGAGCAAGCCGGTCGTCGCCTACATCGCCGGCTTCACCGCCCCGCCCGGCAAGACCATGGGTCACGCTGGCGCGATCGTCTCGGGTTCGCGCGGCACCGCCAAGGCGAAGGCCGAGGCGCTCGAGCGCAAGGGCGTGCGGGTCGGCCGCACCCCGACCGAGGTCGCCGAGCTGGCCGCCTCGCTGCTCGCCGCCGCGGCATGACGGGGGCCTCGCTCCTCGCCGCCGCGGCATGACGGCGGTCGTGGTTCCCGAACCGCCACCGCCCGCCCCGGACCCCGTGCTCGCGTAGTCTTCAGTCCGTGGCCAAGTCGATCTCGTTCGCCCGCGGGGCGCCGTCGCTGGACATCGTCGACGTCCAGGGCCTGCGTGCCGCCGCCGACGCCGCATTCGAGGCTGATCCCGGAGGCATGACCGCCTATGGGACGGCGATCGGCTACCCACCCCTGCGCGCGTGGATCGCCGAGCGCCACCAGGTCGCGCCCGAAGAGGTCATCGTCACCAACGGCTCGATGCAGGCCGACGCGTTTCTGTTCGACGCGCTCGTCGAGGCTGGCGACTCCGTCATCGTCGAGCGGCCCACCTATGACCGGACCCTGCTCTCGCTGCGCAACCGCGGCGCCGACGTGCGGATGGTCGAGCTCGAGCCCGACGGGATCGACGTGGCGGCGGTCGAGCGGGTGCTCGCCGCCGGCGCCCGGCCGAAGCTGGCCCACATCATCCCGAACTTCCAGAACCCGGCCGGGTACACCCTGTCGACCGCAAAGCGCGAACGGCTGCTCGAACTCGCGCGCAACCACGAGTTCACCGTGTTCGAGGACGACCCGTACGTCGCGCTCCGCTTCGAGGGAGCGCCGTTGCCGACGATGGTCTCGATGGACGGCGAGAACGTGGTCTACGCCTCGTCGTTCTCCAAGACGGTCTGCCCGGGGATCCGGGTCGGCTACCTGGTCGGCCCCGCCGAGATCATTGCCCGCATCGTCAGGATCGCCACCCACACCTACATCTCGCCGAACATGGTGGCGCAGGCCATCGTCCACCAGTTCTGCCTCTCAGGGGCCCTCGAGCGGTCGATCGAGAAGGTTCGCGAGGCGCTGCGCGAGCGGGCCCAGACTCTCTGCGAGACGCTCGAGCGCGAGCTGCCCGACGCTCGCTTCGTCAAGCCGACCGGCGGCTACTTCCTGTGGGTGGACCTGCCGCGCGGGACCGATGTGGCCGCGCTGTTCGAAGCGGCCGCCGAGCGTGGCGTGCTGTTCGTCAAGGGGTCGGACTTCGTGCTGGACGGCGCCGAGTCGAGCCTCCGGCTGGCTTACTCGGGCGTCACGCCGGAGGAGATCGAGGAAGGCATCAAGCGCCTCGCCGAGGCCTACCACCACCTGACGGCGGCCGCCAGCGAAGATGCGGCCTAAGGGATCGCGGCCCCAGGGATCGTTGACAGCAATAGGCCTTGGCGGATTTTCCTCCAATACGGAGGAAGATTCGCCACACCCCTAGCGCCCGTAACGTTCTCGGCCCAGGACCAACTGCTCCGGCAAGGCAGTGCGCGGCGGGGGCGAGGGATCCGCGATCACCGACACCGTCTCCGCCACGCTCGCGGTGACGCTGGCCACGGCGCTGTCGGATCGGACCGCGACCGTCTCGCCGTCGTTGGAGGCCACCTCGCCCTCTAGTCCCGGTTCGATTCCCGCAGCCTTCAGATAGTGCAGTAGGTCCTCAGCCTCGTTCTCCAGCCGCAAGATCGTTACGCGCGCCCCCGGCGCGCAATCGGCCAGCGGAACCCCGTCGATCCGCTCCCCGACCCGGATCGGATGGCCATGGGGACAGGTTTTGGCGTCACCCACGGTCGTCCGCACATACGCCTCGAACCGCGGCGTCATCGCGTGCTCGAGCTGTTCGGCCTCCTCGTGCACGTCGTCCCACGGCACCCCCACCACATCGGTCAGGAACCGCTCGATCATCCGGTGGCGGCTCACGATCTGCTCGGCGTGGCGGCGTCCCGCCGGCGTGAACTCGATCATGCGCTCAGCGTTGCGCGCGATGTAACCATCGCGCTCGAGCCGGCCGAGCATCTCGTGGACGGTCGGCGCCGACAGCTGCATCGCGCGGGCCAGGTTGGCGCCGGTCATCGGCAAACCGGCCTCGAACAGCCAGAAGAGCATCTCGAGATACTCCTGCTCGGCGACGGTGCCCCCGGGTGAGTTCACGGCCCTGATCGTATCGGCCGCGGGACCCCGCCCTGATCGCATCGGCCGCGGGACTCCGCATCCCATAGCATCGCGACCGATGACCAACCTTCCCCTCAAGCCCCCGCTCCTGCCCCAGCTCGCCCGTTCCAAGGCGCAGCTGCCCATCGGCGATCAGTGGTCATACGAGCCCAAGTACGACGGCTTCCGCGCCATCGTGTTCGTCGAGGGCGCGCCGACGATGATCCAGTCGCGCGGCGGAAAGCCGCTCGAGCGCTACTTCCCTGAGTTGACCTTTCCGGAAGGCCGCTACGTCATCGACGGCGAGATCGTCATCGACCACCCCGGCGGCGGTCAGGACTTCGACGCCCTCCAGAACCGGATCCACCCGGCGAGCTCCCGGATCAACATGCTGGCCGAGCAGACGCCGGCGCATTTCGTCGCCTTCGATCTGCTCGCCTGCGGCGAGGACTCGTGGCTCGAGCGCGCGTTCTTCGAGCGCCGGGCCAAGCTTGAGGCGCTTGCCCCGGGAGATCTGAGCCTCACTCCGCTGACCACCGCGCCGGACGAGGCCGAGCCGTGGCTGCGCAGCGGCGAGGGCGTGGTGGCCAAGGACGTCCGCGCGCCTTATCGGCCGGGCGAGCGCACCGGCATGATGAAGATCAAGCGCCAGCGGACGATCGATGCCGTGGTGGTCGGCTGGCGGCCTGGCAAGGAGCCCGACACCGTCGGCTCACTGATCCTCGGGCTCTACGACAAGGCCGGGAAGCTGCACGTGGTCGGCCACTCCTCGGGACTGAAGGCGGCCGAGAAGCGCACGCTGATCGGCAAGCTCACCCCGTACGAGACCGGGCAGCGCGGACACGGCGACCCCAGCCGCTGGAAAAACGAAAAGGAGCTCGAGTGGATCGAGCTGCGCCCCGAGCTGGTCGTCGAGGTGACCTTCGACCACGTCAGCGGCGGGCGCATCCGCCACGGCACGAAGATCCTCCGCTGGCGCGAGGATAAGCAACCGCAGGAGTGCAAGCTCGAACAGATGTCGCTGTGAGCGACGCTGACGCGATCGTCGTCGGCGCCGGGTTGGCCGGCCTCGTCGCCACCGCGGAGCTCGCCGACGCCGGCCGCCGCGTGATCCTGCTCGACCAGGAGCCCGAGGCCTCGCTCGGGGGCCAGGCCTTCTGGTCGTTCGGCGGCCTCTTCTTCGTGGGCAGTCCCGAGCAGCGCCGCGTCCGTGTCAAGGATTCGCCCGAGCTGGCTCTTCAGGACTGGCTGGGGAGCGCCGGCTTCGACCGCGCCGAGGATGCCTGGCCGCGCCGCTGGGCGGAGGCCTACGTCGAATTCGCCTCCGGCGAGAAGCGCCAGTGGCTCTACGACCAGGGCGTGCGCTTCTTCCCGACCCCGGGCTGGGCCGAGCGCGGCGGTTACCTGGCGACCGAGCACGGCAACTCGGTCCCACGCTTTCACATCACCTGGGGCACCGGTCCGGGGCTGATCGAGCCATTCGAGCGCCGGGTGCGCGAGGGCGTTGCCCGGGGCCTCGTGACATTGAGGTTTCGCCACCGCGTGGATCGCCTGACCACCAACGGCGGCGCGCTGAACGGCGTGGCCGGCGCGGTGCTCGAGCCGAGCGCGGCCGCTCGCGGGCAGCCCAGCTCGCGCAGCGCGGTCGGCGAGTTCGAGCTCACTGCCCAAGCGGTGGTCCTCACCTCGGGCGGAATCGGCGCCAACCATGAGCTGGTCCGGGCGGCCTGGCCGCAGTGGCTGGGCAAAGCGCCGGCGCGGATGCTCTCCGGCGTGCCCGACCACGTCGACGGCCGCATGCTCACGATCGCTCAGGGCGCCGGCGCCAGCGTGATCAATGCTGACCGCATGTGGCACTACACGGAGGGGATCGAGAACTGGAGGCCGATCTGGACCCGGCACGGGATCCGCATCTTGCCCGGCCCGTCGTCGGTCTGGCTCGACGCCCGCGGTCGGCGCCTGCCCGTCCCGCTGTTCCCCGGCTTCGACACGCTCGGCACGCTCGAGCATCTGATGAAGACCGGCTACGACCACAGCTGGTTCGTCCTGACCCAGAAGATCATCGAGCGCGAATTCGCGCTGTCGGGATCCGAGCAGAACCCGGATCTAACCGGGCGAAACGTCCGCGCGGTGATCACGAGCCGCGTCGGCCGCGGCGCCCCGCCGCCGGTCGAAGCTTTCAAACGTCACGGCACGGACTTCGTCGTGGAAGACGACCTGGGAAGGCTGGTTCGCCGCATGAACGGGCTCACCGGCGACGACCTGCTCGATCCCGGCGAGCTCGAACGCGAGATCAAGGCCCGCGACCGCGAGCTTGACAACCCCTACACCAAGGACCTCCAGATCATGGCGATCCACGGCGCCCGCCGGTACATCCCGGACCGCCTGAGCCGCGTCGCCCAGCCACATCGCCTGCTCGACCCGGGCGCCGGCCCCCTGATCGCCGTACGCCTGTGGATCCTTACCCGCAAGACCCTGGGTGGATTGGAGACCGACCTCTCCGCCCGCGTCCTGCGCCCCGGCGGCGAGCCGCTGGACGGGCTCTACGCCGCGGGCGAGGTGGCCGGCTTCGGCGGCGGCGGCGTGCACGGCTATCGCTCGCTCGAGGGCACGTTCCTCGGGGGCTGCCTGTTCAGCGGCCGGATCGCCGGCCGCGCGGTGGCGCAGGCCGTGGGGTGATCTTGGGCCGCCTGCGGCGGCGTCCGTGGGACCGGTTCCGCCGGGCATCCATACCCGGCGGGGTGGCCGCAAGTGTCCGGATGGGGTAGATGGCCCCACGGACGCCGAGCGCAGCGAGGCCCACAATCAGCGCATCTGGAACGTGAACATGCGGTCGGCCTCGATGCGCATGTACGCCGGGCCGCTGTCCAGGAACCGCTCCCACTCCGGGCCGTAGCGCGGCACGTACACCTCGAGCAGCGTCTCGCGAAAGCCGCCGACCACCTCCACCGGCACGGCGCGGCCGTGCACGTTGACGGCAAACTCCTCGCGGGGCAGGTGGGTGGCGCTCACCTGGGGCCGGGCCAGGAGGTGCCGGTAGCGGACCGAGTCGGCCGCGGTTCCGAAGTGAAACGCGCCGCGGTAGAAGACCCCGTCCAGCGGCCCCGCGATCGGTCGGCAGTCGGCCGTGACCGTGGCCACCACGAGCAGGCACATTCCGGTCAACCGCCGGGCGAGCTCCTCGGCGTCGACGCGCCGCTCGGGCGTGGTGATGCTGCGCAGGTGCGGGCCGGCGGCGGCGTAGCTGCGGTCGAGCAGCTCCTGGAGCGCGCGGATGTCATCGGGCGTCTCGTGCACGCGATGACCGAAGATACTGCCGAGATGCCCCGCATCCCCGGTGTCCCGACCACGATCCTCGTCGCTCCCGACTCGTTCAAGGGCACGCTGTCCGCCGCGGAAGTGGCCCAGTCGATCGGCCGCGGCCTCGCGGCGGCCGGCCGTCCGGTCGATCTCTGCCCGGTCGCGGACGGTGGGGAGGGGACTCTCGACGCGCTCGTCCTGGCCCTCGGCGGAGAGCTCCGCACCGCCACCGTGTCAGATCCGCTCGGGCGCGAGATCGAGGCGTCGTTCGCGATCGCCGGCGGGATGGGAATCGTAGAGACTGCCGCGGCGAGCGGCCTGGGCCTGGTCGAGCCCGGCGAGCGCGATCCGATCGCCGCGAGCACGTTCGGCACCGGCGAGCTGATCCTCGCCGCGATCGGGCAGGGCGCCGAGGTGGTCTATCTCGGCGTCGGCGGGAGCGCCACCACCGACGGCGGCGCCGACGCGATCCGCGCCATCGACGAGGGGGGCGGCCTCGAGGGCGCGCGGATCGTGATCCTGTGCGACGTCCGCACGGCGTTCGAGCGCGCCGCACGCGTGTTCGCCCCCCAGAAGGGAGCCGACGAGCGACAGGTCGCGCGGCTGACCAAGCGAATGAACGATCAGGCCCGGCGCCTGCGCCGCGATCCGCGTGGCGTTCCCATGACCGGAGCCGCGGGCGGGCTCTCGGGCGGGCTGTGGGCACAGTTCGGCGCGGAGCTGGTGCCGGGCGCGCAGTTCGTCCTCGATGCGGCCGACTTCGACCGCCGGATGCGCGCCGCGCGGGCGGTGGTCACCGGCGAGGGGAAGCTCGATCAGCAGAGCCTGGCCGGCAAGCTCGTCTCTGAGATCTCCACCCGCGCCCGCCAGGCTGGTGTGCCCTGCCACGCGATCGTCGGAACGCATGAGCTCGACCCATTCGGCACCCGCGTCCTCGACCTCCAGGCCGTGCTCGAGGCGGGCACGCCGCGCCAGATCAGCGCGGCGGCCCGGCGGCTGGCGGACCTCCTCTAGTCGAGCTTCCCGAACGGCCCGCTCCACCGACCCTCGCCGACGCGCGAGCTTGCCTAATTGTGCGAGAACGCGGTGCGCTTAGCGTCTTCCTGTTCGGGCAGCGGGGCGTCCAGCGACTCGAGGAACTTCGTCTGCTCGGCCAGGTGCTCGAGCAGGAAGTCGGCCATCTCCATCGTCATCCCGGCCCGTACCACGACGCGCAGCACGCTCAGGTCCTGGCGGTTCTCCGGGAAGGTGTAGGCGGGCACCAACCACCCGCGCTGGCGCAGCCGCTCAGAGACGTCGAACACGCTGTAGTTCTTAACCTCCGGCTTCACTGCGAACGCGAACACGGGGAGATCCGTGCCCTCGGAGATCAGGCGATAGGGGCCCATGTCGGCGATCGCGCTCGATATGTGCGTGGCCACATTCTGCGCGCCTTGCATGACCCGGCGGTAGCCCTCGCGCCCGAGCGTGGTGAACATGAAGTACTGCGCGACCACCTCACTGCCGGGCCGCGAGAAGTTCAGCGCGAACGTAGGCATGTGCCCGCCCAGGTAGTTGACGTCAAACACCAGGTCCCGCGGCAGCGCCTCCTCGCTGCGCCAGAGCGCCCATCCAACGCCGGGGTAGACAAGGCCGTACTTGTGCCCCGAGGCATTGATCGACTGCACGCGATCGAGGCGGAAGTCCCACTCCAGGTCCGGCTGCAGCACCGGCGCGACGAACCCACCCGAGGCGGCGTCGACGTGGACCGGGACGTAGAGGCCCTTCTCGTCCTCGAGCTGGTCGAGGGCGGCCGCGATCTCCTTGACCGGCTCGTAGCTCCCGTCGAACGTGGAGCCTAAGATTGCAACGACCCCGATCGTGTCCTCGTCGCATTGGGCAACCGCCTCCTCGGGCTCGAGATGGAACCGCTCTCCCTCCATCGGGACCAAGCGCGGCTCGACGTCCCAGTAGCGGCAGAACTTATCCCAGCACACCTGGACGTTGACCCCCATCACCAGGTTCGGGCGATCGGTTGGCTTGCCGGCGGCGCGCATCCGCTCCCGCCAGCGCCATTTCAGCGCCATTCCTCCCAGCATTGCGGCCTCACTCGAGCCGGTCGTGGACGTGCCGGTGGCCTGCTCGTGCTCGGGCGAGTTCCACAGGTGGGCAATGATGTTCACGCACCGCGCCTCGATCTCGGCGGTCAGCGGGTACTCGTCCTTGTCGATCATGTTCTTGTCCGCGGTATCGGCCATCAGGCGTGCGGCCACCGCGGGCATATAGGTCGTCACGAACGTGGCCAGGTTCAGGCGCGCCTGACCGTCGAGCAGGAGTTCGCTCGTGATCAGCTCGTAGGCTGTCTCGCTGTCCACGCCGCTGTCCCCGAGCTCATGGATTGGCAGCGTCGCCGCCGCCTCCATCGCGAGTCTGTACGCGACCTCCGGCTCAGGTAAGCGCGGGCGCTGCTTGGTCAGTGGCATGTCGGCTCCTTGGTCGGGCGGCAGGTACGAGGATCATCTCCGACCCGCGTGCGGACCGCCAGCCGGCCCACCTCACCGGTCAGGCGGCGGCTGACACCCCAGCTCGACTAGATATCGCGCGAAGGCGAGCCGGTCGCGGTCGGGGTGAAACGGCTCCCCGCCGTCGCGCAGCAGCACCGCCAGGCGCTCGAGGTCGTAGAGCAGCGCGAGCTTGCCAGGCGGATCGTCCCACTCGCCCGAGTCGTAGCGCTCGACCCAGGCCGACAGCGCCGCCAGCGCCTCGATCTGAATCTGGTCCTCCCACCACCCGCTGCGCAGCGTCAATCGGTAACGGGTCCGCAGCACGCACACGTCCGCCCAGAGCTGTTCGAACCACATCCAGCGCTCGCGCGGGTACAGCCCCTCGGGGCTGAGCGGCCAACGCGCGGTGACCGGCGCCTCCCAATCGCTGTCGGGCTCGTGCCAATCGTCGGGCTCCGGGCGGCTCATGGCGCGCCTTTGGCCAAGGTCCGCAGCCGGCCGTCCTCGAACCACAGCCGCAGTCGCAGCCGGGTCGGGGCGAGTCGGCCGTAAAGGAGCAGAGCGTGTCCGTCCGGGAGCTGGCGAAGCGCCTCGGGGGCGATCAGCGGCCGGCGCCGGCGGGCGGTCGACCGGCTGGTGCCTCCTGCACCGGTGGTGTGAGTGCGGTCTCGCGCCTCCTCCTCCCCGGTGAGCGCGGCGAAGTAGCGCAGGGTGTCCAGGTCGGCCACCCCCGGCAGCAGCATGCGGGCGCGGTGGCTGTTGACGACCGTTTCCGCCTGCTGACCGTAACGCGAGCGGGCCTGCGCGAGGTCGTGGAAGATCGTGACCAGCTGGATGTTGTGGCTCGGCGCGGTGGAGGCGATTTCGGCCAGGTGGGGCAGGGGCGCGATGTTGCCGGCCTCATCCAGGCACAAGAGCAGGGGACTGTCGAGCCGTCCCCCGGCGAGCGTGGCCCGCTCGTAGGCACGATCGACGACCTCCCCGAGCAGCGCGAGGAACAACGGCCGCAGCAGCTTGGACGCCTTGGCGTCGCCAATCAGGTAGAGGGTCGCGCCCGCGTCGAGCACCCGGTCGGCCGTGATTTCGCTCGAGGCGGCCGACTGCATGACGCGTTGGAACCGGTAGGCGCGCAGCAGGGTCTGGGCAGTCGCCTCGATCGACGTTCGCGTGCGGTCTGCCTGAGCCTCGAACGCCCGAACGGCGTCGTAGGCGGCGTGCGCGTCAGCCAGGCGCGCGCCGTCTTCGGCCTCGCCGCTGATCTGCATGAGCGCCTCATGGAGCTCACGCGTCCCCTGGCCGTAGACCCAGCGGATCACGGCTTCCATGCCTGCATCGGTCATGGCGGCGGTGTACAGCAGCGGGGCGAGCCGCTGCTCGGCTGCGAGCGCCCAAAAATCCCCGCCCTCCACGCTGCGCCGGTCGACTTCGGCGGCCGCCGCGAGTCGCCAGGCCACCTCGAGCGCCCCGTCCCAGGTGCGCGCGGCGTGCAGCGGCGACCAGGTCTGTGAGGTCGTCTGAGCCAGCCCGAACGGATCGAAGACGTGCACCTCCGCAAGCGCGCGGCGCCGGGCCATCGTCGCCGCGAGCAGGTCGGTCTTGATCGAGGAGGCCACCGCGGGACCGTTCCAGTCGAGCAGCGCCGGGATGGCGATCCCCGCCGACTTGCCCGACTGCGGCGGCCCGAAGGCGACGAGCGCATGGCGATGCTCGGCGTACAGGAGTCTCCCGCCATGGCG
Source organism: Solirubrobacterales bacterium (assembly GCA_019239375.1). GTDB lineage: Bacteria > Actinomycetota > Thermoleophilia > Solirubrobacterales > Solirubrobacteraceae > Palsa-465. The sequence continues at coordinate 16,420 of JAFAZZ010000149.1, forward strand.
TCCGAGGACCAGCCGGCCGGCGTGGTCCGAGCGCCTGAGGAGACGCAGGCGGCGGAGCTCGCCGGGCCGGGCCCATCTTGCTCCTGACGCCGGCTGCAGACGCGCGCCGGCGAGCGCAGCCAACCCGACGAGGACAGCGCTGGCGAACGCCAGCAGGGCGAAGGCGCCGTACACGCCGAGGGCACCTGGCAGGCGCGATCGCGCGGCGGGCGGCCAGGCGCTCGCCGGATGCGAGAGCCGCGAGGGCAGCCGGATCACGATCTCGAGCAACTGACCCACCCCGACACGTGGCCAGCCCGAGCCGAACAGGGCGCCGGCCAATCCGCCCCACAGCCACAGCGCCGCCGCCACCGTTGCCATGAAGGCGATCACGAACAGCATCGCGCCATCGGAGATCCCCTCGTGCCGGTGCGGGCTCATCCGCGTCCGATCCTCGCGGCGCTCACGCGCATCCCGGTGTCGGTGTTCGTGAGCGTGCCCTCCCTGCGCGAGCGATAGTGCTGGACCACGAACGAGCGGCTGCCAACCCGCCACAGTGCCTGCCCCGTCGACAGCATCGAGATCAGCCGCGCCTCGTTCTCGGACAGGCCGAGCAGGGTTCGTGTGAGCGGCACCTGGCTCTCGTCCTGGTGATAGACGATCCGGGTTGAGGCGTCGGCGACCAGCCCCTCGGCGATCCTCGCCGCGCGTGACCCGGCGTCGCCCGCCGCGCGCAGATCCGCCAGCTTGTGCAGGACGACCAGGTTCATCACCCCGAACTGGCGCGCCAGCTTGAAGTTCGACTGAAACCACTCGCCCAGGCCGGTGTGCTGGACGATCTTCCACGACTCATCGGCCACGTTGATCAGGCGCTCGCGCCCCGGGCGCTCGGCCATCCGGGCCAACAGCGCACTCATCCAGGCGGTGGCGCAGGCCATCAGGATCCCCACCGCGGGCGAATCCTTGACCGCGTGCAGGTCGAGCACCAACAGTCGGGCGTCGAGGTCGAGGCCGGGCGTCGTCGGACCGTCGAACATGCCGCGCAGCGGTCCCTCGCATAGGTCTTGGATGGCCAGCGCGGCGCGCCGCACGTCGTGCGCGAGCCGCTCCGGCGTGGTGCGAAGTCGCTGCGCCATCTCCGCGGCCGGGTCGAACAGAGCCTTGGCGATGTCCGGGAGAGTCGGCTCGGCGACGCCGCTCGCGCGCACCACATGTAGCGCCTCGCGGAGTCCAGCCGCCTCGATCTGAGACAGCGGCCCGCCGATCGCGGTCACCGTCACCGCCCGGAGCAGTTCGAGCTGCGCGTGCTCCTCGGGGCGCGAGGCGAGCGGGTTCAGCCGCACCCGTCCACCCGGCTCGAGCGAGATCGGCTCCACGCCGGCTGCCGCGCACAGCGGCCCGTACTCGCGCTTGACGTCGAGCACGAAGGCGCGACGCCCGAACAGCAGCATCCGCCACAGGAGCGTCTTGACCAGCGCACTCTTTCCCTGCCCGAGCTTGCCGAGGACGATCCCGTTCGGATCGTCGAGCGCGCCGTCTCCGTACAGGACCCACGGGTCATAGCAGAAGGCGCCGCCGCTCGAGTCTCGGCCGATGAACACCCCGCGCGGGCCGAGGCCGCCGCTCGCCACAAACGGGTAGATGGCCTGAGCGTGCCGCGTCGTGAAGCGGTGCCCGGGGCGCTCCCCGGTCGGCCCTCTCACCGCCGCCTCCCCGATCTGTGGCCGAGCGCGTAAGCCACCGCCTTCACCGAAGCCCCCGGCACAGGGGCAGCGTGAATGCGAACGCCTCGGCCTGCTGCCCGTACATCCGGTGTAGCTCGAGCCGAGCCCGGACCGCCTGCTCGTGAACCTCCGCGCAGGCGCGACGCAGATCGTCCTGGTCACGGCCCGACACGGTGACGAAGCCGGCCAGGCGCACCTCGGCGTGCCCGGCGGCGAGCTCGGCCTCGCGGCGAACGGCCGCCTCCTGCGCCTGCCGTTGGCGCGCCGTTTCGGCTTGCCCGAACCGGTGGCGCAGCTCGCGGTCGGCGCGATCACGCGTGATGGCCGCCTCGGCCTCGCGGGTCGAGCGCTCTGGGGCGATCGGCTCGAACGTCACGGCCACGGTGCGCACCACGCTCGAGCGGCCGAGCAGCGCGTCCATGAACATCGGCGAGACGTCCACGCGCGGCCACTCGCCGATCCAGAACGTTGCGTGCCAGGCGCCGTCGCTGCGGTAGTGCTCCCAGTGCTCGCGCGCCCCCAGCGGCCACGCGTTGGTTTCCGCGAGGCCGTCGCGCCCCGGGTCGGTCGCCTCGAGCCCGGCCAGCTCGGCACGGGCATACGGGTCGAACGCGGTCCGCAGCACGCGCCCCAACTGCCCCGCGCCGAGGGCCCCGAGCACCGACACCTCCGCTGCCTCGAGCCCGCCGGCGATCCGCTCGGTCTGCTCGATCAATGCCCGCATGCCGCCGTCGTGCGCGCCGGCCGCGCTCCGCCGCGAATCGATCTGGACGGCGATCAGGACCTCGTGCTCGTGGGTCGCACGGGTCGTGGCACCGATGAGCTCGAGGTAGGACTCGATCATCGGGGTGCCGCGCAGCGGAACCGCCGGATCGCGCTCGTCATGCAGCCACCGGGCCAGCTCGTCACCCTGCGCGGGGACCGTCCGCTCAAGCCACTGGATCCTCCTGACCGCGCCGCCCGCCGCGCCCGAGAGGATCAGCCCCCAGCGCGCCAGGCGCCGCTCCTGCGCCTCGGGGTCGAGCAGGGAGAACGCGATCACGCGGCAGGCCAGGACCGCGGTGAGGCGCCGGCGACTCTGCTCGCAGAGCACCCCCAGGGCGCGGTCCTGGTAGGGAATCTCGAGGATCCGCATCCCCTTAACGGCGTCCGGCGGGTGTGGTCGCGCAGCGGTGTGCAGGCGTCGCCGCGTCGCCGGTCGCTCGGCCGCGAGCATTCCCGCCGCCGGCGCGCTGGAGCGGAAGTGCAGCCGCCCGAGCGCCTGGCGAAGCGCGAAGGCCAGCGCGATCGGCGCCCACTCTTCGGGGGTGCGGCGGGCGATCGGCGCGAACGCGATGGCCAGAGACACCCCGAGGCCGATCATGCCCAGGAACGCGCCGGCCGGTGTCGGCTCGCGATCCAGGACGAGAAGCGCGGCCGTGGCGCCGACCCCGACCACCGTCGCCTGGCCGGCCCGAAGCTGGCCCAGGATGCCGCGGCGCTCCACGGGACCGAACCGGTAGCTCAGGCGTTCGTCGGTCATTCGGCGTCCGGGTGCGGCCAGACCGGTGTGCCGGTGAAGTTCGGCCCAAGGTCCAACACGGCCATGTCATCCCAGCGGCGGCGTGCGCCGGCGGGCTCCGGTGCCGGTGCGGGTGCGGGTGCGGTCGGCGGTTCGGGTACCCGGGCGGAAGCATCGTCGCCTTCGACGCCGGGTCCGCCGCCGATGCCGTCGCCGGCCCCGGCGCCACCCCTGCCGTTGATACCGTCGCCGGCCCCGGCGCCACCCCCGCCGCTGATGCCGTCGCCGCCCAGGTCGCCAGCGCCTGCCCCAACGCCACCGCCATCCCTCGCGTCGGTCGAGAGCCCACCGCCGTCCATCCCCACCTCCGCCTCGCGCCTCATCGCCGCGGTCGTGCTCTTCGCCCACTCCTCGCCGCTCCTGGCCAGCCCTGCCGCTCGCTGCGCCGGCAGGTCCGCGGCGTGGATCTCGCGACGCAACGAGCCGGCGGCCGCCGAGGCGATCTCGGCGAGCGGGATCAGCCGTAGCAGCGCCCAGGGCGAGAACGCGGCGAGCAGGATCAGGACCGAGCCCGCCATCATCTGCGTCAGACCGAAGTGGCCCGTGCCGGCGCTGATCGCCGCCCCGCCCAGCGACAGCACCGCGACGATCGCGAACTTCGACAGGATGAGCGCCACGAGGATCTCGATCGCGCGAACGGCCCACATCCGCCGGGCCGGCCAGGCGAGCGCCGCGAACGCGAGCGGGAGCATCAGCACGACGACGTAGACCGCCGCCTCGCGCAGCAAGAGCTCGATCCACAGCGTGAAAGTGGCGGCGATCGTGAACAGGGCGATGAGGAAGGCGAGGAACGGGGATCGTGCCAATGCGCTCAGGCCGGCGACGGCAAGGCCGATTCGCCCGATCAGGTGCGATGCCTCGTCGGCGGCGGCCGAGGAGATCAATCCGCACAGCTCATCGGACGCCGACAGGAGAAGTGTGGTCAGCGGCGCGGCGATCCCGATCGAGAGCATCGCCAGCGGCAGGTAGCCGAGGGCAGCCCGGACCAGCAGCGAAGCGTCCGATCGCAGCAACGCCTGGACGGTCGCGGCGAACAGGAAGGGCAGCGTCAGCATCGCCGCGATCGCGGCCATTCGCCAATAGGTCGAGGAGAACCAGGTCGACTGCAGTTGCGGCCTAGTGGTGGCGCCGAGCGCCGCCGCCGTCTCGTGCAACACCGCCGTGGCGCCGCCCACGGCCCAGACGCCGACTGCCGCCAGCCCCAGCGCGGTGCTGGCCGTCGCGCCCACCGTTCCCGACCCTCCGCCGAGCAGCGTGGAGACCGCGCCGCCGACGTTTCCGGTGATGAGCTGCTTACCGCCCTTCAGCAGGGCCCCACCGTTGCTCAGGGCGCCGCATGCGATGCCGATGGCCTTGTTGACCACACCCGCGACGCCGCAGGCTGCCTTGGGTACGTTGAGCTCGGACACCGGCTGGTTGGGGGCCAGCCCCAGGGCCACCCGGCTCGTGGCCGCCGCCGCCGGGCTCGCGGCC